>JAHEAK010000324.1 GCA_024642805.1 Kofleriaceae bacterium
CCAAAGTCGCGCCCACCAAGACCCGAGTGCTCATCACCGGCGAGAGCGGAACCGGCAAAGAGCTCATCGCGCGCGCCATACATCGCAATAGCGCCGTCGCCAAGGGTGACTTCGTAAAGGTCAATTGCGCGGCCATTCCGCCCGAGCTCATCGAGAGTGAGCTCTTCGGCCATGAGCGCGGATCCTTCACGGGTGCCGTCAGTCGCAAGCGCGGCCTCTTTGAAGTGGCCGACAAGGGCACCATCTTCCTCGATGAGATCGGCGACATGTCGCTGAGCGCGCAGGCCAAGGTCTTGCGAGTCCTGCAAACCGGTGACTTCAGCCGGGTCGGCGGGGAACAAACCCTCACCACCGATTGCCGCGTGGTGGCTGCCACCAACAAAGATCTCCAGCAAGCGGTTGCCGATGGCGAGTTTCGAGAAGACCTCTACTTTCGACTCAATGTGCTTCCGATCTTGTCGCCGCCCTTGCGCTCGCGTCCTGACGACATTCCCCTGCTGCTGCGCAGCTTCACCGACCATTGCTGCGAAGAGAATGGCTTTAGCAACAAGGAGGTCGACGAGGCCGTCCTCCGCAAATTGCAGGCCTATGACTGGCCCGGCAATGTCCGTGAGTTGCGCAACGTCGCCGAGCGCCTGGTCATCATGAGCGACGAGTACATCGTCGAAAAAGATCTACCGCCCTACCTCGGAGGCCCGACCCGCGCTGTTGCCGAGCAAAGCAGTGGTGGCAAGGTCGATATCGCCGCCTACGCCAATACCAGCCTGCGCGAGTTCCGCGAGCTCGTCGAGTCGGAGTTCATCGTTCATCGACTCGAAGAAAACGAGTGGAACATCTCCAAGACCGCCCAATCGCTTGGCATCGAGCGCACCAACTTGCACAAGAAGCTGCGCTCCCTCGGCATCCATCGCCCTTGAGGCCTCATGCGCGCGCGCCTGGCCCTACGCCTCTGCCTCCTCGTCTCGCTGGCTCCCTTTGGACTGTGCGCGCATCGCGCCGAGGCGCAGGGAATTGCGGACAAGCCCACGGCATCGAACGCGGCATCGAACGCACCATCGGCGGCCGCCGAGAACGATGATCACGCCACAAGCCACCCCGCCTCGGACCAAGTCCAATGGGCTCGTGCAACCGATCTCCTTGCCAGTGGTCAACAAGAGAGCGCGGTCTCGCTGCTCCTGGATCTCGCCAATCGCTGGCCGGGCTCGCCCTTGGCCGACGACGCCCTCTATCTGGCCGGCACGGTGCAAGAGGAAAAGCTCAACGACCCCAAGGCCGCGCTCGAGAGCTATAGCCGGCTCGTAGAAATGTTTCCCGACAGCCGCGTCGCGCTCTCGACCACTCGCAGAATGGTGGCCATCGAACAGGCGATCGGCAGCGACGGCGCGGGCGCACAAGCTCTCGCGCGCTTCACAGCACTGCTCAACGGCTTTGCGGAGCGAGAGGAAGAGGAGAGTCTGCGCCTGGCCCTGGCCATCTTGCGTGACTATCCGAACTGGGGGCAGCGCTATGAGGTGCAGTTGTGGATCGCGGCCGCCTTGCGCAGACAGGGCGATATCGGCGCCGCCTTGCCCTATTACGAGCAGGTCGCAAGCAGCGAGGCGCCGAGCGAGGGACGACGTCTGGCCGCCCTGGGCGCAGCCGAGATCAATATCCTCTTGGGCCGTTACCAACAAGCGGAGCTTCAGCTCGGCACCTTGCGAGCTCTCTCTGCCAACCCTTCCGACATGCACGCGCTCGAGGAGGTGACAGCGCTCCTCGACAAGACCCGCTCCCGCGAGCGCCTCTTGCTGGTCAGCAAGATCGTGCTGATGCTCATGATCCTCGCCCTCTTGTTGCTCTTGCGACGTGCCACTGGCAGCAAGGCCGAGACCTGGAAGGCGCTGCGTCGACCTCCTCTCGAGGTGTATTACATGTTGCCATTCGTCGTGTTGCTCACCGCCATGGCCCTCACCGGTCACCAAGAAATCGGTCCGGCGGTTGCCAGCATCAGCGTCGGAGGCCTTTTCATCACCTGGCTGTGCGGAGCCCTGCTGCGCGCCCAAAAGCCGCTCTCGCTGGGCTTCGCGCTGCTTTCTGCTGGCCTGGCAACGATCGCCGTGGCATCTCTTGTGTACCTCACGGTGTTTCGCTCCTCCTTGCTCGACTTGATCGTCAGCACCGTGCGCTTTGGTCCCGAGTAGCCGTATGATGAAGACCATGTTGTCGCGTCGCCCAAAGGGCCGGGTTCTTGCCGTGAAGTGGGGACTCAATCCCAACTCCTCCAGCCTCGGCGTGGACGTGACCTTCCTCTTGCTCGGCGCCGCGGCACTGAGCATGTGCACACCCGTGGTCTCGGCATTGGTTCGATTTCGCCTGGCGCGACAAAGCGAGGTGAGCAGCTCCGATGACAAGCCGACTCGCTAAGACGGCTTCGCGGCTTGCCCGTCGCGTGCAGGCCCTGCGCAGCCGCGAACGGCGCGTGCGCCTCGAGCCCTTTGGTGCCATCGCCCAGCTCACCACGCCGCGCGCCCTGGTCTTCGTCGATCGCCAGTACGCACGCTCGCTCGGCATGGATGGCGGCGCGCTGTGGAACAACGAGAGCAGCGATGGCGTGATCGGCGCGGAGCCACTGCGTGCGCCCCTCGAGGCCCATCTGCAGCTCACCAATCGCTGCGACGCAGGTTGCAAAGGTTGCTATACGGCCGCCACCCCGCACGCTTCACGCGAGTGGTCGCAGAGCGCCTGGCAGAAGGCCATCGACACTCTCGCGGAAATGGGCGTCTTCCATCTGGCGCTCGGCGGTGGCGAGAGCGCCGACCTGCCCTGGCTCGGTGAACTCGTCGAGTACGCACGCGCCCGCGGCCTGGTTCCCAACTTGACCACCAGCGGCTTGTCCAACCTCGACCGTGTACTCGAGCTGGCGCCCCGCTTTGGCCAGATCAACGTCTCCATCGACGGCCTCGGTCGGGACTACGAAGCGGTGCGCGGCTTCGATGGCTTCGCCAGAGCCGATCACGCCTTGCGTGAGATTCGAGCTCGCACGAGCAAGGTGGGCATCAATGTCGTGGTCACTCGCCACAACTTTGACAAGCTCGACCAACTCTTTGCCTACGCCCGCAAGCGCAGGCTCAACGAGGTAGAGCTCTTGCGCTTCAAGCCCGCCGGTCGCGGCATCCAGGCCTTCGCCGCCATGACCTGCTCGCAGGAGCAGCATCGCGCCTTTCTGCCGACGGTTCTCAAGGGCGCGCGCAAGCATCGTCTGCGCGTTCGCGTCGACTGCTCCTACATGCCCATGCTCGCGCACCATCAGCCCTCTACTGAGCTCTTGGCGAGCCTGGCGGTCTATGGCTGCACGGGCGGCGATTTCTTGATTGGCGCCAAGGCCGGCGGGCAAGTGAGCGCGTGTAGCTTTGCGGCCCCACCCAGCCAGGGCCCGAGCGTGCACGAGCTGGCCGAGTACTGGCAGAAAGAGGATGCCTTTGGCGCGTTTCGGAACTGGCGAGACGCCGCCGAACCCTGCAAGAGCTGCAGCTACCACCACCTGTGTCGCGGTGGCTGTAAGGTCGTCTCGCGCCTTCTGCTCGGCGATGAGTCCCTGCCCGATCCAGAGTGCCCGCGGGTGGTGGCGGCCGCTGAGCAAGATGATGCAAGAAGCAACGCTTCCAACCAACGAAGGCTG
The DNA here is from genome assembly GCA_024642805.1 of Kofleriaceae bacterium. Lineage (GTDB taxonomy): Bacteria > Myxococcota_A > Polyangia > Haliangiales > Haliangiaceae > NORP324. Next base: position 3,659 of record JAHEAK010000324.1, read on the forward strand.
CCCATCTTGCAAGAGCTTTTGTAGTAGAGTGCTCTTCTCGTGAAGACAGTCATGGTCATTAGTGATGCGACGGGCGAGACCGCCGAACGCATGGTTCGTGCTGCGATCCTGCAATTTAGCGACACACCCGTGAACGTGCGCGTCTACTCGCGCGTGCGTCTAGAGTCAGAGGTCGAGGCCATCATCGAGCGCGCCGCAGAAATCCACGCGCTCTTGGTCTTCACCGTGGTCAACCAGGAAGAGCGCCAGCTCATCATGCGCCTGGTCGAGCGCCACAACGTCGAGTGGGTGGACCTCATCGGCGCGCTCATCGGCAAGCTCGAGTACTTCCTCTCGAGCGAATCGGTCGGTGTGCCCGGCCTCTTGCACGTCATCGGCGAGGACTACTTTCGACGCATCGAAGCCGTCGAGTTCGCCGTCAAGAACGACGATGGTGCCGAGCCTCGCAATCTTCCCAAGGCCGACCTGGTCTTGGTCGGCATCTCTCGTACCTCCAAGACACCTCTGTCGACCTATCTGGCCCAGAAGGGCCTCAAGGTGGCCAACGTGCCCCTGGTTCTCGGCGTCGATCCTCCCGAGGAGCTCAACAAGGTCGACCCGCGCAAGGTCTACGGCCTCATCATTCGCCCCGACGCGCTCGTGCGCATTCGCCAGGCACGCCTCACGCACCTGGGCATGCCACAAGACACGAGCTACGGCACACGCAATCACATCGAAGAAGAGATTGGATTTGCGCGCGACATTTTCCGAAAGCATCCCAACTGGCCGGTCATCGATGTGACCAACAAGGCCGTGGAAGAGACCGCCTCGGACATCCTGCGCATGTACAAAGAGCGTCACAGCAGCGAGGCCCCGTAGCAGCCGCTAAGGCCGCTGAATCATGCCTGGATCTGGGGCGCATCTTCACAGATGTGAACCGATGTACGCAGCGGCACGCGGCCTTGGCTCGAGCTGCCTACCGAAATCTTAGCGCCTTAGCGATTGCGCAAGCACGCCGGCGCCATGGCCTGAAAGCTGCGTTAGCCTGAGCGCATGCGCACTATCTTAACTGTTTCCCTCCTTGGACTGGCCGTCGTGGCAACCGGTTGCCTGTCGACCAGTCATCGCATTGGCAAACGCGAGCTCATGCGGCTCAGCCAGACCGCACCCGAGCAGCGAGGCGACAGCGTTCGCGTCGTGCAAAACCTCGGCTACCAGGAAGGCCCACCTCGTGCTGAGCGAGTGCAAACCAACACCGTGGTCGTCGTGCACGCGCCCATCTGGGTCGAGGGCCGACCGCACTCCCATACCCACCAGAGCGCGCCTGTGGGCGGCGGCAACACCACCAATCACACCGCGGCCGGCAACAGCTCGCACAGCGGTGGCAACAGTGGCAGCGGCGGAAGTGGTGGCGGCTTCGGCAACGTCGCCGGTGCCAAGAAGGACAGCGCCAAGGCCTTGCTGATCGTAGCGGCGGCCGCAGCGGTTGGCTTGGCTGCCACCGAAGGCGCTCGCTATGACGGTTGGGTCAAAGTCCACCCGATGATGCCCGTGCACCTCTACGGGCCCTACGGCGGCTACACGGTCTTGCCACTCTCTGACATCGATCCGCAAACCGCCGCCTGGGCTTCGCACGCTTACATTCGCGAGGAGGAGGGCCCATGGCTTCGCCTGGGACGCGCGCCTCTCAATCGTCAGGGCTGGACCTACTCGCTCATGCTCGGTGCTGGCGAAGTTCCCGTCATCGACTACAACGCCGATCCAGGCTTCAACGGCCACATTCAGTTTGGCTACTTCCCCACCAGGCAGCTCGGCCTCAATCTCGATCTCGGCTTCGGCTGGACCGAAGACGCCAATCTGCAAACCATCTACACCCAGCGCACCGCTTTCGAGTTGCAAGGCTACCTCGTGAAAGCCGGTCCCGTGCATGCTGGTCTGTGGGGCCAGGTTGGTGTTGCCAGCCGCTTCGACGACGGCATTGGCTTTGACGACACCTCCAATCTGATTGGTGCCGGCGCCAACTTGCAGCTCGAGCTGACCACGCGCCTGGCCATCACCGGTCGTGTCGGCGAGACTCGCTCCTTTGGCGAATGGGCCAAAGAGATCGGCCTCGGTCTGTCGATCTACTAACGATCGCCCGACTAGCGATCGCCCTCAAGCGATCGCCGAAAGAGCCAAGCGAGTCGCGACTTCAGTCGCGGCTCGTTTGCGTTTCGGTCCCAGGACAGCCAGCAAGAGCAGGCGATCCCACGCCCGATCTGGGGGGGGCTATCCCACATGTGTTCACACGCAAAGTTCGTAATTTCAGTTACTTAATTTGGCCAACGCTAGGAACGCTTCTTGAATAATATTCGGCAGAGGTGAAAAAACCGGACACAGACTCGCACTCAGAGCTTCCGGCTCCCTTTCCCCGTCTGCGCGAACCCTGGACGGTCTGGCACAAGACCCTCGAACAAGCTTCCCGCCACTTCCGGGTCGATGGCACGGTGGCGCCAGAGAACGGCCAGCGTATTGGTCGCTACGAAGTGATCGACTGCGTGGGTGCTGGTGCCATGGGCCAGGTCTATCGCGCCCTCGACCCTGAGCTACAGCGAGAGG
>JAHEAK010000325.1 GCA_024642805.1 Kofleriaceae bacterium
TTCTCTCGGTGTCGCGCGCCATCGGCGAGACCGCGCCACTCATCGTGGTCGGCGCCTTGGCTTACATGACCTTCTTGCCAGAAGGCCCGAGCTCGCCCTTCACGGCACTGCCGATTCAAGTCTTCAACTGGACCTCGCGCCCACAAGAAGCCTTCGTCATCAATGCGGCCGCTGGCATCATCGTCCTATTGGTGACGATGCTGGCGCTCAACATGCTGGCCATCATCTTGCGCAACCGCCTGCAGAAGAGAGTGAACTAAATGGACTCCGCGACCGAGGTCAAAGACAAGGCCATGCCCACCCCCGCAGCCACCGTCAAGCCATCGAGCAAGAAGGCCAAGGCAAAGCTCAAGGTACAGGCCACGGGCCTGAAGGCCTGGTTTGGCAGCAACCAAGTGGTCAAGGGCGTCGATCTGGCGATTCCCGCCCAACAGGTGACGGCCATCATCGGGCCTTCGGGTTGCGGCAAGTCGACCTTCATTCGCTGCCTCAACCGCATGCATGAGCTGGTGCCCGACACCAAGAGCGAAGGCAAGGTCGAGCTCGACGGCGAGGATGTGTACGCCAGCGGCGTCGATCCCGTGCTGCTCAGGCGCCGCGTCGGGATGGTCTTCCAAAAGCCCAATCCCTTTCCCTCCATGTCGATTCGCGACAACGTGCTGGCCGGTTTGCGGCTCACCCACAGTCTTAAGCGCGAGCGCGCCGATGAGATCACCGAAAAGGCCTTGCGCCAGGCGGCCCTGTGGGACGAGGTCAAAGATCGTTTGCGCGACGCGGGCGCCGGTCTATCTGGTGGTCAGCAGCAGCGTCTATGCATCGCCAGAGCCTTGGCGGTGGAACCAGAGGTCTTGCTCATGGACGAGCCCTGTTCCGCACTGGACCCGATTGCGACCGCCAGAATCGAAGATTTGATTCATTCCCTAAAAGACGACTATACTATCGTAATCGTTACACACAACATGCAGCAAGCAGCCCGGGTATCGGATCGAACTGCATTCTTCCTCTCTGGAGAGCTCGTTGAAGACGCGCCGACCGACCGATTGTTCACGTCGCCATCTGACTCCCGCACCGAGGACTACATCACTGGAAAGTTTGGCTAGGACGAAGGCGGGCGAAAACGAAGATGCGTAAAACACACACGGATCGCGAGTACGAGAATCAGCTCGCCGAGCTGCGTGACAGCTTGCTTCTCATGGCAGGTCGGGTCGAGCAGATGATCGGCACCTCGGTGAAAGCCCTTGTCGAGCGAGACGAAGAGCTCGCCAAGAAGACCATCGAAGCCGACCAGAAGGTCAATCGCTCGGAGGTCGAGACCGATGAACTCTGTCTCGTGATTTTGGCCAAGCGCCAGCCGATGGCTTCGGACCTGCGCTTCATCACCCTGGCCCTCAAAATGGTGACCGACCTCGAGCGCATCGGCGACCTGGCGGTCAACATCTGTGAGCGCGCTATCGATCTCGCCAAAGTGCCTCCTCTGGCGCCATGGCACGACGTGCCGCGCATGGCTGACATCGCTCAGTCGATGGTTCGCGATGCCATTGATGCCTTCGTGGCTGGCGACGTCGACAAGGCGCAATCGGTCATCGATCGCGACAGTGAAGTCGACGCGCTGTACACGCGGGTCTTCATGCACATCCTCGCCATCATGCGTTCTGACTCGGCGACCGTCGAGCGTGGCATCCACGTGCAGTCGGTTGCCAAATGGCTAGAGCGCATGGCCGATCACAGCACCAACCTTGCCGAGCAGGTCATCTTCATGGTCAAGGGCAAGGACATTCGCCACATGGGCAAGCTCGACACCGTCGTCGAGGAGTAGCCCTAGGCAGCAGCAAGCAGGTCGGCGCGGACTCGCGCTGCAGTGGGCGCGAGCGAACACGAGTGAGCTCTGCTGCCAGAGGTCCGTGCTAGTCCCAGCGTCCACGTCCGCGCCCGACACTGTAGCTGCCGCCGCCGATCAGAAATACCGAGAGCGCGCCAAAGAGGTAGAGCATCGGCAGCTCGGGCTTCCAGGCTCCGTATTCGGAGAATGAGAATATGTCTGAAGCGTGGGCGAGCGCGGTGGCAACCGCCATGTTGAAGGCGAAGACCAGCGCCGCAAGACGGGTCTGGTAGCCGACGATCATAAAGAGGGGAGCCACGACCTCGCCGACGATAACGCCCCAGGCGATGAAGGAAGGTAGGCCCTTGTCAGTGAGCATGGAGCTTATGCCATCGACGCCATGCTGCAGCTTGTGCAGGCCGTGGGGCAGCATCATGAGGCCGAGACTAGCCCGCAGAATGAGCTTGCCGAGGTTTGAAAAGGTAGGCCCTTGCAGCACACGCCGAGCATACTCGTGATTGGGCGCCTTGGTGGCACAGATGTCACCTTCGTGCCCCGAAGCCGTTACGGAAGCCGCGTAGAACAGAGATATGAGAATTTGTGTCATTGACCTGGGCGGCATGTCTTTTCACCTGCTGCACGTCCGCGAGCACGGCAGAGGCGAACTGGTACGGCTCGGCAACATGCGCCTTGCCACCGGCCTGGGCCGAAAAACCATGCAGACAGGCTTTCTGGAGCCCGCGGCCTTTCAACATGGTCTGCACGACCTGGGTGTCCTGCACCAAGAGCTGCGCTCGCTCGCGCCCGACCGGATTTGCGTGGTCGCAACCAGCGCGATTCGTGCCGCTTCGAACTCGCACGCCTTCATCGCCGCTGCGCGCGAGCTCTATGGATTCGACATCGAGATTCTCAGCGCCGAAGAAGAGGCACAGCTCAGCTACGAGGGGGCGGCCAGCGAACTGGGCGCGTGGAAGGGCAGCCTTGCTGTGGCAGACCTCGGTGGCGGCTCGTGTGAGCTGGCCGTCGGCGAGGGCAAGCGCTATAGGACCTCCCTCAGTGCAGACATTGGTGTACTGCCTTTGCGAGAGGCCTTCGCCATTGATGATGCCGTAGGTCCGATCAAAGCCGGTGCCGTGGCCGAAGTCGTTCGGATGGCAATGCGCCCGGCCAAGAGCATGCTCGGCGGCCTCCAAGCCGAACGACTGGTGTTTGCATCCGGGAACGCCCGTGCCGTCTATCGGCTTGCGCAATCGGTCTTGCCCGACTCGCCACCGCCAGGGCAGATGACCCTTTGGCAGATGCGCAGCTTGCGAGACTACGTAGTTGGTCGGCTTCCCGCGCAACTCCTCGAGCATGATGTCGATGCCAACCGAGCCGAGGTCATCGCGATCGCTGTCATCGTGCTCGAGGCCATCATGTCCAGCCTCGGATGTCTCGTCGCCGAGTTTTCGAATCGCGGCCTGCGCGAAGGTGTTGTTCTGCGCGAGCTAGCCAGGCCCAGTGTTGCAGACCGGTCTGCCGGCTCCTACCAGACATTGGCGTCCTCGGCTGACGTGAGGGCCACTCTGCTGGTATGACCGAGCTTGTGGGCGAGCTTGGCATTCTCTTTCTGACCATACCGACGGTGACAGCGCTCATTGGCTGGCTCACCAACTGGGCGGCGGTGAAGATGATCTTCTCTCCCGAGAAGTTCGTCGGTATCGGCCCCATCGGTTGGCAGGGCATCTTGCCGCGCAACTCGCGCGGTTTTGCCAAGAGTGTTGCGCGCACCTTGACCGGCAATCTCTTGTCGGCCCGTGACCTGGCGGGTCGACTGGATCCCGTCAAAATGGAGGCTCTCTTCGGAAAGGGTCTCGATCAGGAGCTGCCTGGCATCGTTCGCAGCGCCGCCGAGGAGTTTCGGCCCGGGGCATGGGAAAGACTCCCTGAGCCAGTGCGGGCACAAATCCTTGCGCAGCTGAAGATCGAAGTGCAAAAGACCGCCAAGGACATCTTCCTGCGCTTGCAAGGAGTCTCAGACGAGATCCTCGATCTCAAGTCGCTGGTCGTGCGCGAGCTCAGTGGTGAGAACACCGGCAAGCTGGTGCGTCTCTTTCAACAGATTGGCTCGAGGGAGCTGCGCTTCATCGAATACTACGGAGGCATCTTTGGCCTGCTCATCGGTGTGGTGCAGGTCTTTGCTTGGAGCGCGTTCCAAATCTGGTGGCTCATGCCGGTGGTCGGGGTGTTCACGGGCCTGGTCACCAACTATCTGGCCCTGCACATGATCTTTCGACCGCTCGAGCCCATCTCCATTCTCGGCGTGGTTAGCGTGCAGGGCCTCTTTCCCAAACGTCAGGCCGAAATCGCCGCCGATTACGGGCGCATCGCGGCAGACGAAATCATCACGCCAGAAAACCTCATCAGGCTGGTTGCCGAAGGTGAGGGCGGTCAGCGCATCGCGGGCATCGTGGTCCAAGCCGTGCACGAGGCCATTGATGATGTTCATGATCGCGGCAAGGCTCTCTTGCCGATCGCAGTCACGGAGGCACAAATCGAGCACGTCAAGCTCACGCTGGTGACGAGACTGGCGGAGGCGGTGCCAACCCTGCGCGAGCGCGCCACCAGCTATCTGCAACAGAAACTCGACATCGCCAAAACCGTCGAAGGTCGGCTGGCGGGCATGCCCAAGCTCGAGTTTGAGAGAATCTTGCGGGGACTCTTCGAGCGCGACGAAATGCTCCTGGTCATCATCGGCGGCGTGCTCGGCGGTGTCGTCGGCCTCTTGCAGGCTGCGCTGGTCGCCGCCAGCAGCTAGGCGCTAGCTTCCGGCCACTCGCGCCACCCGTGCCTGCGTTCCCTAAGGGGCGCTAGCTATGGGGGCCGATCATCTTCTCGGGGCGCACGATGCGATCAAAGTCTGTCGCTGCGATGCCGGCCGCGATCGCTTCTTCCCGCAGCGTCGTGCCCTTTTCATGGGCGCTCTTGGCAATCGAAGCCGCACGCTCGTAGCCAATCGAGGGCGCCAGGGCCGTGACCAGCATCAGGGAGTTGTGCAGGCCAGCCTCGATATTGTCTCGACGTGGTTGGATGCCTTCTACACAGTGCGCCGCAAAGGAGTTGCATGCATCGCTCAAGAGCCGCACCGATTGCAGAAAGTTATAGGCCATGACCGGGCCAAAGGTGTTGAGCTCGAAATGGCCAGATGCCCCCGCAAAGCTCAGCGTCGCGTGATTGCCAAAGACCTGTACACACACCTGGGTGAGAGCTTCGCATTGGGTCGGGTTGACCTTGCCTGGCATGATGGAAGAGCCAGGCTCGTTCTCGGGAAGCGCCAGTTCGCCAAGTCCCGAGCGTGGACCGGAGCCGAGGAAGCGAATGTCGTTTGCGATCTTGAAGAGGGAGGCGGCGAGCGAATTGAGCGCGCCGTGCGCCATGACCATTGCATCGTGGGCCGCCAGTGCCTCAAACTTGTTCGGCGCGGTCTTGAACTTCAGCTTGGTGATGCTGGCAATGTTGGCGGCCACGAGCGTGTCAAAGCCCTTGGGTGCATTGAGCCCTGTGCCAACGGCCGTGCCGCCCTGGGCCAGCTCCATGAGCGCGGGCAGACATTGCTCGATTCGCGCGATGCCGTTCTTCACTTGCTGCGCGTAAGCTGAGAACTCCTGGCCGAGGGTGAGTGGCGTTGCATCCTGGGTGTGCGTGCGGCCGATCTTGATGATCTTCTTCCAAGCCTTCGCCTTGCTCGCGAGTGCCTTGTGCAGGTGCTTGAGAGCGGGCAGAAGTTCGTGCACCAGCTGTTCACTACCTGCGATGTGCATGGCAGTAGGGAAGGTGTCGTTAGACGACTGGCTCATGTTGACGTGATCGTTGGGATGCACGGGACTCTTTGATCCCATCACCCCGCCAAGTAGTTCGATGGCGCGATTGCCGATGACCTCGTTGGCGTTCATGTTCGACTGGGTTCCCGAGCCCGTCTGCCACACCACCAGCGGGAAGTGCTCGTCAAGCTGGCCATCGATGACTTCCTGGGCGGCCTTGACGATGACGCGAGCGCGCTTGGCATCGAGACGACCCAACTTCAAGTTGGCTTCCGCACACGCGCGCTTGACGATACCGAGCGCGCGCACCAGGGCCAGCGGTTGCCGTTCCCAGCCGATCTTGAAATTGCCAATCGAGCGCTGCGTCTGGGCGCCCCAGTAGCGGCTTGCTTCCACCTTGATGGCGCCAAAGCTGTCGGTTTCGGTGCGGGTCTTTGTCATTGTCTGCTTCCTATGCGCGCAACGCGCTCGTAGCCGTGGTCTGCGTCAATCTCTATGCCTCAGACCGGGGCGTTCACAACCAGCGCCGGCGCAGCAGCCACATCTTGACTGCCTGTGTGAGCAACACATAACAAATGAGGGTGAAAACGATGATGGGCCAGAAGAGTGCTG
>JAHEAK010000326.1 GCA_024642805.1 Kofleriaceae bacterium
CGTCTCCATCGGTGTCGCGTGGATTGTTGCAGTCGCCAGCTTCGATATCGTCACGCACACCGTCGCCATCGGAATCGACGTCGTACCAATCGGGCATACCGTCGTTGTCCTGATCGGCGAGCGTTTGCTGACCGCAACCCTCAATGGAATTGGGAATGCAATCGCCGTCGGAGTCTTCGCTAGGCACACAGTCTGCGAAGGGGTCCGCGTCGGCTCCCGATCCGCCATTACCAGAGGAACCGCAGGACAGACAGGCAGCGAGCGCCAAGATCAAGGGGGCCACCGTCTGGGCGGCCCGGGTAGGTTGTTTGAGTAAGGTATGCATGGCTTGCTCCGTTGCCTTGGAAGTGTAATCAGGGTAACTAGGTCGGCGGCGAATATAGACGTAGTTGATCGGTAGATGCCCCAGATATTTTTGGCAATTGGCGTGTTGGCGGTCTCAACCTCGCCACTGCTCATCCGACTGGCGCAGCCGGTTTCTCCCCTGACCATTGCTGCCTCCCGTGTGCTCATTGCAGGCATCATTCTCGGGCTCATCGGCGGCAGGCAGTGGAAACAGGTCGCTACGCTCAGTGCTCGCGAGCTGCTGCTCTTCGGGCTTTCCGGCCTTGCCCTGGCCACACACTTTGCCCTGTGGATCTGGTCGCTCGCTCTAACCTCGACGACAGCCTCGGTTTCTCTGGTTGCGACCCAGCCGATCTTTGCCGGCGTTTTCGGCTGGCTCTTGCTCGGCGAAGGTTTTCGAAGACAAGAGTTGCTCGGCATCGCGCTGGCTGCCGTTGGCTGCGTGATTCTCGCTGGTGGGGATCTCGGCGGCACCTCGTCCCGGGCTCTGCTGGGCGACGCGCTCTCGATCGGCGGCGCCATCACGGTTCCCATTTACCTGCTGATCGGGCGTTTTTTGCGCGAACGCGTGCCCCTCTTGGCCTACCTGAGCTTCGTCAACCTGGTGGCGGGAGCCTGTCTGCTGGTGGTTGGCCTTGGCATTGGCGAAATCAGCTGGTCGGGATTCTCCCAAGGCGACTATCTGGCGCTCATTGGCCTTGGCCTGGTTCCCTCGGTTATCGGTCACACCTCGCTCAACTATTGCGTTAGGTTCGTACCCGTGCACCTGGTGAGCCTCGGTATTCTCGTCGAGCCTGTTGCCGCCGCACTTTCCACCTGGCTGGTCTTCGCTGAGGTGCCGCCTGTGCACGCCGCCGTCGGTGGGGCCATCATCGTTGTGGGTATTTACGCTGGCTTTGGCAGACAAGCGCCGGCGCCTGCCTGACCATTTATCGAATGGCAAGACGCAGAGCTTAAGTCTGCGTGGCTTTCCTTCTATACTCTTGGGAAGTGACCGCTCGCTTCAATGCTCTCGTCATTCACGCCCAGCCTGAGGCGATTGGCGAGCTCGTCGAGATCCTGTCGGGGCCGCGCTTGCACGTCGACACCGCGCGCTCGACCACCGAAGCAATGAACAAGATCCGCACTGGCAAGTTCAGTGTGATCATCGTCGGTCATCGCCCACCGGTCGTCGACGGTATTGAGCTTCTCGAGGCCAGCATCTCCTACGTACCAGACGCGCTTCGCATCCTGGTGGTGAGCAGCGCCAGCGAAGCCGACTTCCTGGATCGCCGTCCCGATCAGAGCAACCCGATCGTGCGTTTCGTGGGGCAGGCCAACGAGCGCAGTCGCCTGGTCGCGATCGTTCATGAGGGCCTCAACCTTCTGCAACTGGTCAACGAGCAGCGAGCCCTGGTTTCCAAGCTGAGCGGCGAATATCGCAAGCTCCAAAACCGCGAGAAGCTGCTCGACGTGGTCGTGCGTGAGCGAACGGCCGAGCTCGAGGAGAGCTACGAGAAACTCAAGGCAGCCAACCGCCAGGCGCTCTTCGGTCTGGCAGAAGCGATCGAGACCAAAGACCCCTACACCAAGGGCCACTGTGGTCGCGTCGCCGCCTACTCGATGGTGCTCGCCGAAGCGGCTGGCTATCCCGAAGACGGCATGGAGACCCTAGAGTTCGGTGCCTTCCTTCACGACATCGGCAAGATCGGCGTGCGGGATGCCGTCCTGCTCAAGCCAGGCCCACTGGACGAGGACGAGTGGATGCACATGCGAGAGCACCCCTCGATGGGCTACGAGATTGCCTCCAAGATCGAGATGCTCAAGACCATCATTCCCGCGGTGCGAAATCACCACGAGAGATGGGACGGCAAGGGCTATCCCGATGGCATGGCGGGCGAAGACATTCCCTTCGTGGCGCGCATCGTCGCCATCGCCGACGCCTACGATGCCATGGCGACCGATCGACCCTACAAGAGTGCCTTGCCGCTAGAGGAGTGCGAGGCTCTGCTCAAGAAGAACGCCGGCAAGATGTTCGATGCCGACCTGGTCGAACTCTTCACGAAGAATCACCTGGGTGCCATCTACGATTCCAAGTACGACAACGAGGACTACGAAGATGGCTACGCCGACGAGGACGAAGACATTGCTGAAGACGTCGACCTCGATGCTGACCTCGATGCCGACGTCGACGTCGACGTCGGCTGAGCGCGCCCCGCTCGCCTCTTAGGACGCGCTGTCGGTATCAGCGGGCGGAGCGTCGGTGTCGACGCTCAGATCCGAGGTCTCATCGAGCAAGGTGAGTGCGATGGCCATCGCCTTCTTGGCCCTGGCAACCGTGCTCTCATCGGACTTGATGCGCTGGTAGGCCTTGAGCACTTGCTCCTGGTAACCGGCATTCTGTTCCTCGAGCTCAGCAATCTCGCCTTTCAGAGCCGCGATACGGTCATCTCGAAGCGCAATGATTTGCTCTTTGCTCTGCAGGGTACTGAGCTGCTGAGCAATCTCTTCGTTGGCCTTTGCAAGCGAGGCTTCGAGTGCGCTGATGTTGTCTCGGCTGCCCGAAAGCGCCGTTTGCAGCTCGTTGTTCTCGCGCTGGTGCCCGGCCACCACTTCCGCATGCTCTTGCTCGAGTGCGGCGCGATCGCTGTTGGCTTTGGCCAAAAGCTGGGCCTCCGAGGCCTCGCGCTCTTCGGCTGCTGCGTTGAGCTCCTCGCGTCGACGCTCATCAAGGGCGGCAAGGTTGTCAGCGGCGACCTTGAGCTCCTGTGTGCGGCGAGCTTCGGCTGCTGCCAGCGCCTCGCGCAGAGCGACCTCGTGCTCCTCGGCAGCCCTTTGCAGGGCTTCTTCCTGTGCCTCGGCAGCAGCAGCCAGGGCTGCTTCGCTGGCGCTCTTGGCAGCGGCGAGCGCGGCCTCGGCGGCCGCTTGTGCCTTCGCAAGCGTGCTCTCGTGCTGCTCTTGCTGGGCCTGGCGCTCACTCTCATGCGCAGCTTGCTGCTCTTCGCGCGCCTGCGCATGGCTGGCTTCTAGCGCTTCGCGTGCCTCGTTGCTCTCTCTTTCGAGGCGGCTGAACTTACCAGCGTGCTGATCGACGAGTCCTTGCCGCTCTTGTGCAAAGGCGGCGCTCGCCTCATCCATAGCGGCCTGGTGTTGCTTCTCGAGCTCGGCAAGGTGCTCGGCGATGCCTTGCTCTTGTTCAGCAATGGCCTGCTCGTGGGTCTGTGCCAGCTCCGCGAGAGCCTGTGCTTTGGCTTCCTCTGCCGCTCGCAGTTCCGCACTCAGCTTGGCGGCGGCCTCGGCCAGCGCGGCTTGCTTGCCACTCTCGGCCTGTTCGAGCTTGGCTTCGAAATCCTCCTGCATCGACTCGAGGGCAGCCGATCGAGCGGCCTCGTGCTCGCTCTTGGCCTTGCTCAAATCCTGAGCGTGCCGAGCTTCCGCGCCCGCCAGGGCATCGCTGTGGCTACTGGCGGCCTCGGCGAGAGCCGCTGCATGCTCCTTCTGCGCCTCGGCGACCTGGCGAGCGTGGCTTGCCTGAGCATCCACCATCTCCTGTTGGATGCTCTTGATGTTGTCGGCCAGTCCACGCTGCTGCTCTTTGCTGCGCAGAACCTCATGCTCGAGCTCGAGGTTCTTGTCGTCGAGCTCTGCCTTGCTTCGCTCGAGCTTGCTGAGCTTGTCCTTGCTATCGAGGAGCTCGCGATCCTTGGCGGTGAGCTGGTCCTGGGCATCCAGGAGTGCCTTTTCCTTCTTGTTGATCTTTTCCCGCAGGTCGAGGAATTCGCGCTCTCGCGAAAACTCGCCCGCTCCAGCGCCGGCGCCGGCAGCTCGCGCGGTGGCAAGCTCGGCCTTCAACTGGGTAATTTCAGTGTGGAGATCGTTGAGCTCCTGTTGGCCAACGTTACTCGCCGCCTCTTGCTCGATGGCAGCCGACATAGCGACAGCCTCCAGGCCCAGGTCGAGACTCTCGTCGGGTTGCTCGTCGAGTGGTGCCAGATCGGGCTGATCGGCAGAGAGCTCGGGCGCGGGCGCCTCTTCGGGTTCGGTCGCGCGCAACAAGGAGGGTGAGTCGTCGCTGACTGCGACTTCCTCGATCTCGGGAGCCTCCTCGGGGATGTCCTCGATGAAGACTGGCGCGGCGTCCTGCGCGTAGCCTTCCTCGGTCATAGGATCCGAGCCAAAGGATGTAACTTCGCCAAGGTCGTCGTTCGGGACCGCTGAGAAGGATTCTGAGACCTCGCTTGCGATGGCACTCGGAACGGCGTCGCTTGCTGCCTGCTCGTCTCCCTCATCGAGCTCAAGTTCGTAACTGGAGTTGTTGTCAGCCACGTCACCCATGGCAGGCGCGCCATCATCTTCGCCCTCGAGAGCGCCAGACTCTTCCAGCTCGTAGGAGACATCCACCGAAACCTCATCGGAGAGCTCCTCGTGGAGTTCGTCGGGTAGTTCGTCGGGTAGTTCGTCGGAGAGCTCATCTTCGGGAGCCACATGGGTGGTCGGTCGATCCGAGTTCTGCTCGTCTTCGAGCGGCAAGTCCTCGTTGTACCCGGCGGCGAGAGCGGTCTCGGCCTCGGCGGCCTCCAGGGCCTGCTCGTTGGCGACCGCCGTCACCTCTTCGAGCTGAACGGAAAAGCCAGGGGCGTCCTGTTCGTCGCCACCGGCGCTTGCCACGTCCGAGGTGTCGAAGCTCCGCGCCGGCTTGTCTTCGTCAAAGCCAAGGGCCGCAAAGGCCGCGTCGGTTTCAGCATCGAACTGCGAGTCCAGAAAGGCAGCCGGCGCAGCCACGTTGGTGCTCTCTTCGGGAAACTCGCCAGCAGTTGCCTCGCCAGCGCTATCAAAGCTCTCACCACTGAAGTCGTCGATGTCGATCTCGTCCATCTCCAGCTCTTCGACTTCGATGCCCACCTCGTCATCGGCGACTTGTTCGCCAAGGCCGATGAGGGAGTCGATGGTGTCGAGAAGATCGTCCTCGCTCAGTTGTCGCACGTCCAAATACCTGTCGGCGTGTGACTTGAGGCGACTGTGTTTCTTGAAGCCTTCGGGCGGAATCGTGTTGGTCTTCAGAACGATGGGTGCCGAGAGGGACTTCTTGGCCTTGTGGCACAGCGCAAATCCCACTTTGTCGGGAAGGTCGACGGCGATGATGATGACCTCGGCCGCCAAGTCGGTCGCCATGTTGAGCGATTCTTCGGAGACATCGGCCTGGTGCACCTCGAAGTCGTAGTTCGAGAGTACCTGGCAAAGCTGACCATAGAACTGCAAGTCATCATCAATGAGCAAAACGGTGCGCGACATGAATTCCCCCTTGAAAGCAATGGAAATTCTAGCGTGCACTCTTCCGATGCAGCAAGGCGAGCGCGGGTATGCATTGGGCGCGCTTGTCCTACCCGAGCGAATGCAAGCGGGTCGGCAAGCTCGGGCACCGAGGGCTCGTGCGTGCCTATTGCGGCCGTGGAGCTTGCTGCAGGGTGTTCACGATATCCGTCTTCGCGACCAGGTCGACCAAGGCTTCGTGAGATAGATCCGAGCTAAACACGTACCCTACCCGTTGTTCTCCCGCATAGGTTACGGTGTTAAATCCATAAGCGCTGTCGATCCAGAGGGTCCCGCCCGCGAAGTCGAAGCGCTTCTGGTTGCTCAGGTCGACGTCGGCCAGCTCGACGGCATGGGCGTGCACGCGGTGCTTGCCGGCGCGATCAATCACTTCATAAACGAAGGTAGCGCTGCGCCGGCCGTCGAGCTTGGCGGGGGTCCAGCCCAAGAGGCGCACTTCGGGTGACCAGAAGCGCGGTGGCGTGATCGGGGCTTCCAAGAAACTCGTCGCGCTATCACCGACCATCTGTCGGTCGCTGCTGCTCACAAAGAGCGGGGTATCGCGCAGATGCTGACGAGCTGCGTCC
>JAHEAK010000327.1 GCA_024642805.1 Kofleriaceae bacterium
CACTCGCTCACGCTCGGTGTCGCTTAGCTTGTGATCGAGGCGGGCCAGATCGTCGAAGAGCTCGAGCTGGTGGCGGTAAGCATGGTCCGGATCGAGGAGCAGGCCCTGCTCACTGGCCTGGATACGCTGCATGGCGAGGACATCGGCGCTCGGCCAGCAAAGCTCGGCGGCTGGATCACAGCCGAGCTCGTCGGCCTTTTGGCCAAATCCCACATCCTGGGGCTCGTCGTGTTCCGGAGCGCAGGCTCCGCTCAGGAGAATTATCAGGGCCAGGACTGGCAGTAGAAGTGGCCGCATGCCGGGACTACCTGCACAGCGCGGGCCAGCTCTGCCTACCTCGGCACACATCGCAACCGGTTGTAAGTACTGAGCAATGGCGGTGACTTCGAGCCCATGCTGGCTGGTTTGCTAGGGGGGCCAGCGGACGCCATCCCTCTGAAATCGCGAGCCCAGCCGTGGCCGCGAGTGGCGATCCCATGACAAAGAGCTGGACTCTTGCTCACAAATGGGCCAAACGGTGCCTACAACAATTGCGGAGCCGGTGACACCAAGTTGGTGATTGCCGGCAAAAGCGAAGAAAAGAAGATTGAAAATGAGTGAAGGTACTATCAAGCGTCTTACGGACAAAGGCTTTGGATTCATCGCGACTAACGATGGCGACAAAGACATGTTCTTCCACATGTCGGCCTGCCAAGGCTGTGAGTTCGACCAACTGCACGAAGGTCAGCGCGTCTCTTTCGACGTCGGCCAAGGTCCTAAAGGACCACGCGCAGAGAACGTCCGTCTGGCATAACACCCACGGCACACCGAGAGGCGCAGCGGTTTCGACCTCTGCGCCTCTTTTATTTTCGGTCTCGGCTGAGAGCGGCCGACGCGCTGGCCGATGCGCTGGTCGATGCGCTGGCCCATGCGCTGGCCGAGGCGCTGCGGCCGATGCGCTGCGGCCGATGCGCTGCTGGCCGATGCGCTGACCTACTTCACAGATTCAGCTCAGCGTCGCGCTCTTACCAGCTCTCGTTCTGATGATTGTCGCCGTGACAGGCGCCCGTGCAGCGCACCTGGCCTGCTTGTGTGATGGCAAAGCCAGCCACGCCGCTGCTCGCCTGCTTGATACCGTCGACATGCAACGCGGGGTTGGTGATGGCAAGGCCGTTGGTGGTCACATCGACGTGGCAATCGGCGCAGGTGACGCCGTTTAGATTTAGGTGCAGGCGATGCCTGCCGCTCATCGTGGCCCAGGCCGCTGAGCCGCTCGCCGGTCCGGCATGACAGCCCTCGCAGCTCATGGCCGGCGCGTCGATCGCGACGCTGCCATTGTTGCCGCGACCGTTACCGTGGCAGTAGTTGTTGGAGCAGGTGTTGTTGGCAAAGCCAGCCTGAGGATTGAGGGCTGCTGCAAAGACCACTTCGGCTGCCCCAGGCGTGCTGTCGAAGGCGTGATCGAGGCTGAGCACATCACTCGGCGCATTGTGGCAGGCACTGCACTCGATGGTCGTCGTGATGGCCGTACTGAGGTGAGTCAAGTGGGGCTGGGCAAAGCCACCGACAAGCGAACCGTCGAGGTTCTTGGGAGAGTCGCCGTGACAGAAGGTGCAGTCGGAGCGCCAAGCGGTGGGCTCGGGCGAGGAGTGGCAGGAGTCGCAGCTTGGAGCCTGCGCGACGCCCTCTAGCTCGCTGCCGTGGCACGAGCGACAGTCCTGCTCTTGAAGATTGAACTCCAGGCCGTGCAAGTCCGGCGAGGAAAAGCCGACCGGGTGGTACGCGTTGGGATTGGGATTGGGATTGTCGCCTCCGCCCATTCCCGCGTCGGAACGTCCCGAACCACCGGTCTCTGGAGAGGTCAAGACGAAAGATCCGGTGTCACAGGCTGCGAGAGTGAGGGCGGCCAGGAACACGATCGTCAGACGCATGGTGGCAGAGAGTGCGAAAAGCATTCCAGTGGTGGCCACCGTGGTTCTCCGCTCTTACACCGAGTCTGCTTGTACGCCTTTTGCACTGTGAGCGAGACCAGTACAACTCCTAGCTCAATCCGGGATCGCACGCCCGTGGCCCAATCGCACTTGGCCAAGCACCATGGGCAGGAGACTGGCAGCGATTGCGATGCTCCATTGGCTTGTCGAGAGCGTGGCAACATCCAGCACCCGCGCCAAGGGCGGCAGGAAGACCGCCAAGATCACCAGAACCGTGCACAACAAGAGCGCACCCCACACCCATAGGCTGCGTGCGACGTCGTTGTCGAGCAAGCGCGAGCCAGGGCTCCTCATGTTGAAGACATGCCACAGCTGGCAGAAGGCAAGGGTTAGAAAGCTCACCGTCGTTGCCTGCGCTGCACTTGCCCCTTGATAGCTCGCCATGCCCATCGCGCCCAACACGGCTGCGGTCATCAGGCCGGCGTAACCGGCAATCGAAAGCCAGTCTCGACGAGACACGATGGCCTCGCTCGATGACCTGGGCGCTCGGGACATCGCCTTGGCTTCCCCCTCGCCGAATCCAAGTGCCAGCGCGGGGAAGACATCCGTGACCAGGTTCAAGAACAAGATCTGGAGCGGCAGCAGTGGTAGCGGCGCGCCGATGGCAACGGCAATGGTCACGACCAGAAGTTCGGAAACGTTGCACGAAAGCAGATAGATGACAAAGCGCCGAATGTTCTCGAAGATCGCTCGCCCCTGCTCGACGGCGGCCACGATGGACTCGAACGAGTCGTCGCGAAGAACGATGTTGGCTGCGTCGCGGGCGACATCGGTTCCGCGCTTACCCATGGCGATGCCAATTTCGGCCTTGCGCAGCGCGGGTGCGTCATTGACGCCATCGCCAGTCATGGCCACCACGGCTCCGGCGCGCTGATGGAGTTCGATGATGTCGAGCTTCTGCTCGGGGGTGACTCGAGCAAAGATCTGCGCACCCAACAGTTCACTCCGCTCCTCGAGTGTCAAATCAGAAATCTTCCCAAGCTCAGAGCCATTCACCACGCGCACATGGTCGTCATCGACCATGCCCACAGCCAGCGCGATGTTCTGAGCGGTCGCCGGCTGATCACCGGTTGCCATGATCACGCGAATCCCTGCACGCTTGCAGGCGGCAATGGGTTCGATGACATCTCGACGTGCCGGATCCGCCAGGCCAACCAGCGCCACGAAGCTCAGCTCCTCGTACACCTCCACCTCGGCGCTCGCCACCTCCTTGCATGCCAGTGATAGAACGCGCAGACCAGTCGTGGCCATTTGATGACTGAGCGCGAGCAATGTGTCACGACGCTCATTGGAAAGGTCTGTGCTCCCAGAGGGCTGCCACTGCTCGACGCAGGCGCGCAGGACTTCTTCTGGCGCGCCCTTGACGGCGACGAAGTAGGACTGCTCGTGCTCGTGGACCGTGGCCATCATCTTGGTCTCGGAATCAAAAGCCTCCTCACGCACCTCCGGGTAGAGGGCCAGGAGTGCGGCCCGCTCCTGGCCGGCAAGCCGAGCGGCTCGCAAGAGCGCGACCTCCAGCGGATCACCGGTCGGCTCGTGCGCGTTTAGGGACGCGTTGACGCACAGCGCGGCAATCTTGGTCGCCAGCCTCAGGCCCGGATCGTCGTCCGACTCGATCCGTTGGGACTCGCATTCGATGGCCGAGCCAAAGGCATAGACCCGCGCAGCGATGTGCATGCTCGCCACCGAGAGTCGGTTCTCGGTGAGCGTTCCGGTCTTATCAGCGACGATGACGCCGGTGGCTCCAAGGGTCTCCACCGCGGAGAGAGTCTTGATGAGCGCATGCCTACCAGCCAAACGCCACATGCCGCGAGCTAGCGCAATGGTAGCGACCACGGGCAGGCCTTCGGGAATGGCCGCGACCGCCAGTGCGATGCCGGTTTCGATCATCAGCATCGCTTCCCGTCCGCTGGCCACACCCACCAAGACGGTCGCTACGGCAATGCCCATGCACACCCACACCAACTGCTGGGCCAGGGTCGCGAGTTGTCGCTCAAGTGGTGTGGTCTCGTCCTCGGCCTTGTCGATGAGGGCGGCGATGCGGCCCAGTTCGCTATGCATGCCGGTCGCAACGACCAGGGCCAGCCCCGAGCCGCGAGTGGTCAGCGTGCCCTTGTAGAGCATGTTCCTGCGATCGGCCAGGGCGGTCTCCGGTGGCAGCGCGGCGCTCGACTTGCTCACCGGGACGGACTCGCCAGTGAGCGCCGACTCATCGACTTGCAGCTTGGATCCTTCAATGAGCCGCAGGTCGGCGCTGACACGATCGCCGCCTTCCAACACGACGATGTCGCCAGGTACGAGGTCTTGGGCCTTGATCATCTGGTCAGCGCCATCGCGGCGCACACGCGCCCTGGCAGCACCGAGTCTGCGCAGCGCTTCCATCGAACGGATCGCTCGCAGCTCCGTAAAAAAGCCCGTCGCCAAGGTCAGAACGATAGCGGCGGCGATGGCACCGCTCTCCAGAAAATCACCGACGATCAGCGAGAGAATCGAAGCCGCCAGGAGCAGGACCACAACGACGCTCTCGAGTTGGCTTCGAAAGATCTGCCAGCGAGTTACCTTGTTCCGCTGGCGGAGCTGATTGCGTCCCCAGCGAGAGCGCATCTCTTCGACCTGACTTGCGCGTAGGCCCTGCTCCACCTCCACCTGATATCGTGCCAATAGCTCGGCCGACTCCGCGGCCCACGCCTCCACCTGATCTGCGACCATG
The DNA here is from genome assembly GCA_024642805.1 of Kofleriaceae bacterium. GTDB lineage: Bacteria > Myxococcota_A > Polyangia > Haliangiales > Haliangiaceae > NORP324. The sequence goes on from JAHEAK010000327.1 coordinate 4,681, forward strand.
TTCTTCAAGGGAACCAAAAACTTTGCCGGCGTGTCGTAGAGGCCTTCGCACAGCCATGCAACCCTAGCCCGGCCGACAGCGGTGATACCGGCGCGCACCGCTAGCGCTGGTCATTGTAGTGCAAAGAGCGATCCGCGCTCATCAGAGCGTGTCGCAGGCTCAGCGCAGGACTCGCGAAAAGTTTTCGCGGGAAGAGGCGATGGCGGCGCCTAGAGAAGGCCCGACTTGCGGCACTGATACAGGAAGGTGGTTCGCTTCATGCCCAGACTCCGCGCGGCTTCGCTGCGATTGCCTTCACAGTGGATCAGGGCATGCTTGAGTCGCGAGCGCTGCTGCGACTCCATGCGCTGCTCCCAGTTGTCGTCGACGCGGCGCTCGACTGGCATCGAAGGCGCCATGGGCGAGCCAACAGGGGATGCCACTGGCTTGCTGGCACCGAGAGAGAGCTCGACCAGATCCGCATCGATGACGGATTCGTCTGCGAGAATTTTCATTCGATCCATCACGTTGCGCAGCTCGCGAACGTTGCCGGGCCAGCTGTGCTCGCACAGTGCCTGCATAGCGCCCTCGGTCAAGCTCCGTTTGGCACTGTCGTCTTTCGAGGTATTCAGGAACTGCTGCGCCAGGGCAATCATGTCCTCGTGGCGATCGCGCAGCGGTGGAATCTCGATGGGGAAGACGTTGAGACGATAGTAGAGGTCGGTTCGAAAGCTCTGACTCTCGACCAGGGCAGCCAGTGGTTTAAGAGTTGCTGCAACGATGCGAACGTCGACGTGCACCGTCTTGGTACCGCCAACTCTCTCGAAGCAACGCGCCTCCAAAACCCGCAAGAGAATGACTTGCAGACGCGGACTGATGTCCCCGATCTCATCGAGGAAGAGCGTGCCGCCATCGGCCACCTCGAACTTGCCGGCGCGCTGCTGATCCGCTCCCGTGAAGGCACCCTTCTCATGACCGAAGAGCTCGCTCTCGAGCAAGGTCTCGGTGAGCGCGCCGCAGTTGATAGCTACGAAAGGCTTGTCAGCGCGGGCGCTCTGATCGTGGATGTAGCGGGCCATGACCTCTTTGCCAACGCCGCTCTCGCCCTGGAGCAAGACCGTCGCAGAGCTCTTGGCAACACGGGCTGCTCGCTGCAAGGCCGCGCGCATGACACGGGACTCGGCTACAAGGCCCGCCGGGGCAGTGACCGCAGCGGAGGCACTGCCTTCCTCGGACTCACTGGCAACAGGTCCAGTTGTGGCGCTCAGCTGCGCCGAGGCGTGCTCGAGCAGCAGCAACAAGTCCTCTTGTCGCCAGGGCTTGAGTAGGAAGCGAAAGATTAGGCCGCTGTTCATAGCGGCCATGAGCGGATCGATTTCCGAGTATCCGGAAATCAAGATCGCGACCAGCCCAGGATCGATGCTGCGCAACTCGGTGAGCAGCGTGACCCCATCCACCGAGCCGAGGGCGTAGTCGCAGACCACCAGCCGGATCTGATGACGTATCAAAAGCGCCCGGGCCTCCTCGAGGTTACCGGCTTGGAAGACCTCGTACTCCTTG
>JAHEAK010000328.1 GCA_024642805.1 Kofleriaceae bacterium
GCAGCGGCCGTACTCTTTGTGCTGGGCAGCGTCGGCATCGGTGCCTATGCCTTCAATCTGAGCGACGCCGCCGCTGGCCAAGAACCTAGCGCGCAGGCCGCCAAGCTCACGAGCGAGCGCAAAGCCCTGGTGGCTGGCGAAGCCGCCGAGGCCAGCGAAGCCAGCGCAGACACGGCCAGCTCGTCGACTGCCGAGGGAAGTGTGCTGATTCGTTTCGACGGCCGAGAGCTCTCGGTGCCTCGTTCGGATCTCGGCAGCAGCCGTGAGGCCATCGGTAAGGCCCTGCTCGGCATCAAAGAGCAGCTCGATCGCGGGCCGAGCAACGCCCACCTCGATCTCGAGGGGCACAAGGTCATTCCCCACGTCGACGGTTTCGCCATCGATCTCTTCGGCTCCATTAGCGCCCTGGAAGTGGCGCTTCGCACCGGCGCCGCCGAGGTCGAACTCGATGGCGTGGTTGTGCCAGCGCCCATCACCGTCAAGGAGCTCGGTGTCGATGACATTTCGACGGTCATCGGTGAGTTCACGACCAAGTTTTCCGTCAGCGAGAAGGTTCGCAGTGACAATCTCAAGCTCCTTGCCAGCAAGATAAACGGCTTGGTCTTGCAGCCTGGGCAGACCTTCTCCTTCAACGACACCACCGGCCTGCGTCGCCTCGAAGACGGCTTTAAGATGGCTCACGTCATCTCCGAGGGGCAGTTCATCGACGGTATGGCGGGTGGTTCCTGCCAGATTTCGACGACCTTGCACGGAGCGGCCTTCTTCGGCGGCCTCGACATCCTGCGCGTAACACCGCACTCACGGCCCAGCACCTACGTGACCCTTGGCCTTGACGCCACGGTGGTGGCCGCGCAGATCGACCTGCAGCTTCGCAACCCCTACGACTTCCCCGTCGTCATCCACTACAGCGTGGCAAGGGGCGAGTCCAACGTGGAGATTCTCGGCAAGGAGAAGCCTTTCGACGAGATCGAGTTCGAGCGAACCATCGACCAGCGTATCGACTTTCAGACCGTCACCCGCGAAGACAACGACATGGGCATGGGTCACATGATCGTCGATCAGCCTGGCTACCCTGGCTACAAGCTCACCAAGATTCGCCGCACCTATAAGGGCGGCAAGGTCATCAAGACTGACAAGTGGAAGCTCGCCTACCAGCCGGTGGTCGAGTACGCCCGCCTTGGCATCAACCCCAATCCAAACCTGCCCGCGCCCAAGATCGTCAAGCTGCACGGTCCCAAGCCAACCTCTGGCAAGTTCACGCTCCGCCAGTAGGGCCTGGCCAGACCTGCGCGTCCCCCGTGCCGGCCGCGGGGGTGTGGTGGCGCCTGCTCACGTGGCTCGCTCCAACGCGATCCCTGGGTCGATCTCTGCGCTGAATCTTGCTCCGAAGCAGCCTCGGCACTCGTCATGCCGGCCGCCGGGCGTTGACCCGCTCCCGCCGGGCTGATACATGGCACCCACTCTTTTGTTTCGCGACCTTGCGTGCGTCTCGGGCCCTCTGGCACCGAGCCCATCTGGGAAGCCAAACGCAGCCGTGGAGGGACCATGAACTGGTTCGGCAGATATCTCAAATCGTCAGTGGGCGCCAAGCACGTGATGGCCGTTACCGGCCTGCTCTTGGTCGGATTCGTTCTTCAACACATGGTCGGCAACCTGCAAGTCTTCGCAGGGCAAGAGGCAATCAATGCCTACGCCGCCGGTCTCAAAAAACTCGGACCGCTGCTGTGGGTCGCCCGCATCGGGCTCATCGTCATCTTCTTGGTGCACATCGCCAGTGCACTGCGACTGGTGAGCCTAAATCGGGCAGCTAGGCCGGTGGCCTACAAGATGGTCAAGTCAGAGCGCAGCAGCTTTGCTTCGCGGGCGATGGCCATGAGTGGACTCATCCTGCTGGCCTTCCTCGCCTTCCACCTGCTGCACTTCACGCTCGGCGGCGGGCCACTCAAGACGCAGTTCAATCTCATCGACGCCTACGGCCGTCACGACGTCTACAACATGGTCGTACTGGGCTTTCAAAAGCCAGCCGTGGCCATTTCCTACGTGGTCGCCATGCTGCTCTTGTGCTTGCACTTGAGCCACGGCGTCACCTCTCTGTTCCAAAGCCTCGGGCTCAATCACCCCAAGTACAACGGCATCTTTAATCTGGCCGGCCCAGTCATCGCGACCCTGGTGCTTGTCGGCAACTGTTCCATGCCCATCGCGGTTCTCGCGGGATTGGTGAAGGCAACCGTATGAACCTCGACGCACATATTCCAGAGGGGCCCATCGATCAGAAGTGGGAGAACGCCAAGTTCAAGTTCAAGCTGGTCAACCCCGCCAACAAGCGCAAGTTCGACATTATCGTGGTCGGCTCCGGCCTGGCGGGTGGTTCTGCCGCAGCGACCCTGGCTGAGCTCGGCTACAACGTCGCTTGCTTCTGTTACCAGGACAGCCCACGTCGCGCGCACTCGATCGCCGCCCAAGGTGGCATCAACGCCGCTAAGAACTACCAGGGCGACGGCGACAGCGTCTACCGCCTCTTCTACGACACGGTGAAAGGCGGCGACTTCCGCTCGCGCGAGGCCAACGTCTATCGCCTGGCGCAAGTGAGCCGCAACATCATCGATCAGGCCACCGCCATGGGCGTGCCTTTCGCTCGCGAGTACGGCGGCACCTTGGCCAACCGCTCCTTTGGTGGCGCGCAAGTGTCGCGTACCTTCTACGCGCGCGGGCAAACCGGCCAGCAGCTCTTGCTGGGCGTGTACGCCGGTCTGAGCCGTCAGATCAAAGCCGGTCGCGTGACCATGTTCACCCGCCACGAGATGCTCGAGCTTGTCACCGTCGAGGGACGCGCGGCCGGCATCGTCACCCGCGACATGGTAAGCGGCAAGATTGAGTCGCACGCCGGTCACTCGGTCATCATGGCCTCGGGCGGCTACGGCAACGTCTTCTACCTCAGCACCAACGCGATGGGTTGCAACGTCACCGCCACCTACCGCGCGTACAAAAAGGGCGCGGGCTTTGCCAACCCTTGCTACACGCAGATCCATCCGACCTGCATCCCGGTGAGCGGCGACTACCAGAGCAAGCTCACGCTCATGTCGGAGTCCCTGCGCAACGACGGTCGCGTGTGGGTGCCAAAGAAGAAGGAAGACTGCGGCAAGAAGCCTTCGCAAATTGCCGAGGCCGATCGCGACTACTACCTCGAGCGCAAGTACCCGGCCTTCGGCAACCTCGTGCCTCGCGACGTGGCCTCGCGCAACGCCAAGCTGGTGTGCGACGAGGGCAGGGGCGTCGGCCCTGGCGGCTACGGCGTCTACCTCGACTTTGCCGAAGCCATCGGTCGTCTCGGCCGTCCCGCCGTCGAAGGTCGCTACGGCAACCTCTTCGACATGTATCAGCGCATCACGGGCGACGACCCCTACTCGACGCCCATGCGCATCTATCCGGCCGTGCACTACACCATGGGTGGCCTGTGGGTCGACTACAACCTGCAGAGCACCATTCCGGGCATGTTCGTGCTTGGCGAAGCCAACTTCTCCGACCACGGCGCCAACCGTCTGGGCGCCTCGGCGCTCATGCAGGGTCTTGCCGACGGCTACTTCGTCATCCCTTACACCCTCGGCAACTACCTGGCCGGGCAGAACCCCAAGAAGATCGACACCGATCACGCCGCCTTCAAAGAGGCCGAGAAGAGCTGCAAAGAGCGAATCGACACCTTCCTTGCCATCGACGGCAAGCGCACGGTCGATTCCTTCCACAAAGAGCTCGGCAAGATCATGTGGGACCACTGCGGCATGGCTCGCAACGAGGCCGGCCTCAAGAGCGCCCTCGAGCTCATCCCCGCACTTCGCGAGGAGTTCTGGCAGAACGTCAAGGTGCCAGGTAGTGGCGCAACCCTCAACCAGAGCCTCGAGAAGGCCGGTCGCGTGGCCGACTTCCTCGAGTTTGGCGAGCTGATGGTTCGCGACGCGCTGGAGCGAGACGAGTCAGCCGGCGGCCACTTCCGTGAAGAACACCAATCGCCAGAGGGCGAAGCTGTGCGAGACGACGAGAACTTCGCGCACGCAGCCGTCTGGGAATACAAGGGCGACAACGCGACTCCGGTCCGTCACAAAGAGCCCATGACCTTCGAGCACGTCAAGCTCGCCACCCGAAGCTACAAATAGGAGCGACCGATGAACCTTACGATTTATGTTTGGCGTCAAAAGGACGCAAAGGACGCCGGTGGCTTCGAGAAGTACACGGACGAGTGCAAAGGCATCAGCGAGCACATGTCCTTCTTGGAGATGCTCGACGTCGTCAACGATCGCCTGACCGAGAAGGGCAAGATGCCCATCGCCTTCGACAGCGATTGTCGCGAGGGCATCTGCGGAACCTGCTCGATGGTCATCAACGGCCGTCCGCACGGGCCGTGGAAAGCCACGACCACCTGCCAGCTGCACATGCGCGCCTTCAAAGACGGCGATGTCATCTACATCGAGCCATGGCGCTCGAAGGCCTTCCCGGTCATCCAGGATCTCATCGTCGACCGCAAGGCCTTCGATACCATCATCCAGGCCGGCGGCTACATCAGCACCAACTGCGGCTCGGCCCCGGATGCCAACTCGATGCTAATTGGCAAAGAGGTTTCCGACTCGGCCATGGATGCGGCGGCTTGCATCGGTTGCGGCGCCTGTGTGGCTGCTTGCCCGAACAGCTCGGCCATGCTCTTCACAGCTGCCAAGCTCGCGCACATGAACACGCTGCCGCAAGGCAAGCCCGAAGAGGCACAGCGCACCCTGTCCATGGTCGGCGCTATGGACAGCGCCGGCTTCGGCAACTGCTCCAACCACCTCGAGTGCGAGGCAGCGTGCCCCAAAGAGATCAGCGGCCAGGTGATTGCCGCCATGAACCGCGGCTACGCCAAGGCGAGCTTCGGCAAGCGCTAGCGACTAGCCGACAAGCAAGAGCACCGGCCTGGTCGCAGGTAGCGACCAGAGCCGGACGAGAGCCGGACGAGAGCCGGACGAGAGCCGGACGAGAGCCGGACGAGAGCCGGACGAGAGCCGGACGAGAGCCGGACGAGAGCCGGACGAGAGCCGGACTAGGGCCCGCGCTTGAGGGCGGAGCTCTTGAGCCCCGGCGTCACCCGAGGAGCGATGCGCTCGAGGGTGGCTCCTTTCGCGGGCGCTTTGGTTGGCTCCGGCGCCGGGGCGGGGGCCTTGCTCGGCGTCGCAGGCCTCGCTGCATCGGGATTCGGCGACTTGGCGGGCGGCGCGCTGAGCTTGAAATGCCCGAGAAGGTAGAGGTCGCTGCCGCCCTCGCGCAGGGTGCCGCTCATACTCGGCTGCTCCGCTGTGGTCGAGCGGAAGCGGATGCCCAGGGCGACCTCGGTGCCAGGGCTCACCGTGGCCCAGGAGCTCGGCAGTCGAAGCGAGAAGCGATCGCGGACTAGCTCCCCCTGTGCCCAGCGGCTGGTCGGGAACATGCCCTCGCCAGTGAGGCGCAGCGCACTCTTGGCGCTGCTGCCCTTGTTGGGCCCCTCGGGTAACCAGGCCTCCACTTGCATCTTCAAATCCAGACTCGTTGTCTGCTCGGTGCGGAAGTAGAGGGCAAGCTCGAGCATGCCATCGGCGTAGAGAGGCGCCTCGCCTAACTCATAGCTGTCGAGCAAGATCTTGCCGCTGTCGATACTGAGGCCCTGCACCGGTACGGCGCCCTTGGGGCGCTCGCGAACCAGGTTGTCCTTGAGCTTGGCAATCGCCTGATTGCTGGCCTCATCCCTGGCGTAGACGACGCGCTCGATCCACTCGTTGAGGTAGCCGCGCATCTCCTTGTAGCCAGGGGCGTTGGAGCCGCGAATCTCCTTCTTCTCGAGCGGGTCTGCCTTGAGATCCCAGAATCTTGTCACGTTATTCTTCAAGTCGAGGATGAGCTTGTAGCGGCTGTTGACGGCGGCGCGCAGCGGCTTGGGGTAGTTGGTCTCGGAGAAGACCGTGCGGTCTTCGGCGTCGCGCCCGTAGAAAAGTTGCGGCACCAGGCTCTCGCCCTCGACATTGAGCTTGCTGATGTCGACGCCGAGCATGTCGGCGAAGGTTGGAAAAATGTCGATGGGCGAGACCGCACCGGGAATGTTGCGCGGCTCGATGTTGGGCACGTAGATGATGAGCGGCACCCGCAAGAGTTCGCGGTGCAGGTCCATGCCGTGGTTGATGTAGCCGTGCTCGCCAAAGCC
>JAHEAK010000014.1 GCA_024642805.1 Kofleriaceae bacterium
ACCGGCGAAGAAGATGAAATTGCCAAAGACGATGGCCATGATCACCACCAGATGCCCGACGTTCAGCACGTCAGTGCCCTTGGCCGCCGTGCCGACCTTGCCAACCATGACCTCGTACTCGGCGGCCTTGGCCATGCCGCCGACCAAACCCACTAGCTGCCCGGTGTTGTAATAGGGCGTGTAGTCTGTGGTCGATACTGCCGTGCACGCGCCCATCATCTTGACGTTGCCACGGCCCTGCACTTGTTGCACATATTCTTTGATGCCGGGAAACCCCGCGCTGACCATGACCACGAGATCGAAATCGGAGACCGCCTTGATGCCGTCCATGATCTCGAGATCATCGAGAGGCGTGCCGTCGGCGGCGTGATTGTCAAAGGTGCCGCGTATGTCGCTGGCCATGCCGTTGATGGTGGCCTCGCGGCCCTCCTTGAAGCCTAGCCAGACGTAGTCCTCGTTGGCTTTGTAGGAGCGATCGGGAAGCCCCTTGTAGCTGGTGTCGCCGGCCTTGATGATGGGGGTTTCGATGGAGTCGCGAATCCACCTGCTGACCAGTGGTGGGGCCGCGTACCAAGTGGTGACGATGACCAGACGAATGCCCTTGCGCTTGAGCTGAAGGGTGACCGCTTTGAAGAAGGGCTCCAGCTCCGGGGTCGACGCCGGATCCAGGTCCAGCGAGAGCAAGACCCTGTCGCCCTCTTTGAGATCCTCGACGCTGTAGTACGCCGCCTTGACCATGGGCGAAGGCTGCACGGGCAGGTTACATGGCTTCAAGAGTGGCACGACGACGGCAAGCGCCATGGCTAGGAAGATCCAACGTCGATCGAAGTCCTGGAGTTTGTCGGTCCAGTGCTTGTTGGGCGAGCCGGCCACTAGTCACTCCCCAGGTGCGAGCGCTCGAGGCCAAGGATGACCCGCAAACCGGTGGCAATGGCGCCAAGCGCGGCGCCCATCATGATGGCCCTGCGCCCGGCGTTGTTGGGAATGTCGACGATCCATTCCTGGATCTCGGGGAACATCGGGCTCATCGCGCGGCCGATGGGGACCAGACCAAGCATGACCAGGATAGCAGCGCCGAGCAAAAGACCGGACTCGAGGTTGCGCATGCGGAAGGCGCGAAAGGCAGCCGACGCGATGAAGAAGGCCAGGAGCGAGAACATGGTCGCATTACAGGGGAAGAAGATGTGATCGTAGATCCAGTTGAAGACCCTGCCCTCTTCCGGGCTGCGCGCGCCCCAGTACATGAAGAGGGAGCTCTCGACGGTGGCGCTTTGTCCCGCGCTCAGATCCAGCTCGGCCTGATATTCGGAGTAGCCGCTCTGGGGCAGCTTGACGACGACCAGGTGCTTGCCTGGCGCAACCTCCACCGACAGCGGCGTTTCGCCTGGCTCGTCAAAGAGCGCGCTCGGGTCGCCATTGTGCCAGGCGCGCGCAAACTCGCCGCCGTCGATCTGCACGACTGCTTCTTTGTGATCGGCCTTGATGGCAATGGTTGCGTTTGCTGCGCCGCTCTGGGCACTGCTCAATACGACCTTGCCGCTCTCCGGTGTTCCGCCAAAGCTGTGCCAGCTCACGCCCGCCAGGCCCATGACGACCGCGCTCACGAACATGACAACCTTGTACTGCCAGTCCTCTTCACGACGGCGGATCTTGGGGACGTTGACCTGAAAGAGGTTGATGGCGCCAAGAATGAAGGCCATGGCCGCGAGGATTTGCGCGAAGTCGCGAAAGTGCTCGAAGACGTAGCGGTAGCCCTCGCTGAAGGCTCCGGGGTGCCCCTGGGCATCGATATAGAGATCCGCGAAGGCGACGAGGCCAGCGATCACGCCCAGCAGAAGTGGCATTGTGGTCTTCATGGCATGAGCCACCTTCCCAGGAGCCAGGGGTCGTTCGATCCAAGGACGTGCTGCACGGTGGCAGCCAGAGCACCCAGCGCGATGATGGCGATGATACCCAGCTTGGTGAGGTCGGTGGACTTGAGCATGGCCAGGAGCCGTGGCTCGCGCGTCAAATAGGCCGAGGTGGCAAAGAGCTCTTCACCGATGAGCGTGTAGTCGCAGGCAGCCACAAAGAAGGGCAGCTGCGAGGTCTCAGCGGTGCCGGCGATTTGAATGGCCTTGGTGATGTAACCGGTCTCAGCCAGAATCAAGGACTCGGCAAAGAAACGACCGAGGTAGATGTTGGTGGCGGGCCTGTCGCGCAGAATCATGCCGTTGACGCCGGCGGCGAATGCGAATTGTTCTGATGAAATAAAGACGACGTTCTCGGGCTTGTGGGCATCGGGGCGACCGGCGCGCGCGTAGCCCTGCCTGACGATTTCCTCGGCGACCGCCATGGTGATGGGATAGGCGTTGGCGACCTTGATGTCGGTGTCGTACTCGGCGGTCATCTTGGCGACGTGGCCGAGGATGAGCAGCGAGGCGATGGTCTGGATATTGAGAATGTCCTCGACGCCCGTGACGTAGAGAACCGGCCGACCCATCTCCGTGGAGCGCCCCACCGCCTCCTCGAGAGCGTCGACACCGGGAATGCGACGGATGTAGAGTTCCTCGTCGCTGCGGGCCAGCTTGGTGTAGAGCACAAGGGCGATGGCCATGGCGGCGGTGATACCCAGGTACATGGCCTTGTTGGTGTCCCAGTACTGACTTGCGGGCACCAGTTCCCGAATGGCGAAGGCGAGCAAGAACACGCCCAGCGTCGCGGGAATGATGAGCTTCTTGTTCATCGCTCGATGACCTCTACGTTGGCGCGCGGCACGGAGACACTCTCACCGCCCTCGTCGAAGCGCACGGTCAAAACCCGCACCATGGTCTCCGAGGGCATCTTCTGCAGTTCGACCGGAAGCTCGGTGACGTGACCGATGCGCCCGAAGTAGGGCGCGCGAATGCAGCGCACAGGCGCTCCGACCGCCAGGCCTTCGACGACTTCTTCTTCGTCGAGAGACGGGGCCTCTTCGCCTTCGCGATAGCAGCGCACGACCTCGGGCCGAATGACGCCGGCGCGAATTTGGGTCGCCCCGGTCACCGAGACCTCTTGCCCGACGAAGGTCTTCAATAGCTCGTAGGTGGCATTGGCCATGGAGATGTCGCCGAAGCCCTCGGTGACCACGAGCGTGGTGCCGAGCGCCTCGGTGCCCGTGATGGCCACGCCGATGTCGTAACCGATGAGCTCTTTGATGTCGTGATACGCAAAGCCTCCGACCACCACCGCGGCCAGCTTGAGCTCGATGGCGCGGCGCATGCCGGCCAGGGTGATGTGGCCGCGACCGACCACGACCTTGCCCTCGTACTCGGGCAGAAAATGCTCAGCGTCCAAGACGCCCGACTCGTCGCCCTTGGCGAGCACAAGCTCGGCGCGCACTTCACCCGAGAGACCGAAGATGCCCTGGATGAGCGCGGCCTGGGTCTCGATGATGACGCCCTCGTCTTTCAGCTCCTCAACGACCAGGCCGTCGATATAGGCCCTAACTTCGACGGGCGATGGCGGCTCGCGCAAGACGGCCTGCCCGGTCACCGAAGACACCGACTCGAGGGTGCCGCTGATCGGCGACTCGACTCGGCTCTTAAAGAGACCAAAGAAGCTCTTGGACTCGGCCAGGAGTTCCCCCTGGCGAACCTCTGCTCCAGGCTTTACCAAGAGCTTGGGCGTGAGTTCGTCAGGCAAGACACCCAGGCGGTTGGCGATGTTGATGAGGTGCACTCGCCCGGGCAGCTCGGTTCGGGCGACCACGTCGCGGGCGCTCACTCGATCGCCGACCTTGACCAGCACCGTGCCCGGCAGCGGCAGGCGGCGCGTCTTGTGGACCGTCGTGCTGCCCGTGACCGTGAGTCCCGGTGTGTAAGCGTCGCCCATGAACCCGTGGAGAATACGCACAAAAAAGGCGCGGTGGTCATCCCACCGCGCCTCATTGTTAGTAGCTGTTTCGCGTGTTGCAGCTTAGAGCCGCCGCTTAGAGCCGCCGCTTAGAGCATAGGAGCGATGACCAGGGCCACAACGCTCATCAGCTTGACGAGGATGTTGAGAGATGGACCGGAGGTGTCCTTGAGAGGATCGCCAACCGTGTCGCCCTGAACGGCGGCCTTGTGAGCCTCCGAACCCTTGCCACCGTGAGCGCCGCCCTCGATGTACTTCTTAGCGTTGTCCCATGCGCCACCGGCGTTGGATTGGAAGATGGCGAGAAGAACGCCACAGACCGTCACGCCAGCGAGCACGCCGCCGAGCATCTCTTTGTTGATGAAGCCAACGACCACAGGAACGATGACAGCCATCAGACCAGGAACGAGCATCTTCTTGAGAGAAGCCTCGGTGGAGATGTCCACGCACTTGGCGTACTCGGCGTTGGCTTTGCCCTCGAGCAGGCCTGGGATCTCGCGGAACTGGCGGCGAACCTCGTCGATCATGGCGTCTGCGGCTTCAGCAACAGCGGTGATGGCCATTGCCGAGAAGAGGAATGGCAGCATGCCGCCGATGAAGAGGCCAACCATGACCTTTGGTTCGGTGATGTCGATGGTGGCGATGCCGGCGGTCACTTTGTAAGCCGCGAACAGAGCCAGAGCGGTGAGAGCGGCCGAAGCGATGGCGAAGCCCTTGCCGATAGCGGCAGTGGTGTTACCAACAGCGTCGAGCTTGTCGGTGCGCTCGCGAACCTCGTGTGGCAGCTCGCTCATCTCGGCAAGACCGCCAGCGTTGTCGGCAACAGGACCGTAGGCGTCAACAGCCAGCTGGATGCCGGTGGTGCAGAGCATGCCGAGAGCGGCGATGGCGATGCCGTAGAGGCCAGCGGTGTAGTAGGAGGCGAGGATGGCGCCACCGATGCAGAGGATAGGAAGTGCCGTCGACTCAAAACCGATAGCGATACCGGCGATGATGTTGGGAGCGGAACCGCGCTCGGAGGCAGCGGCGATGGTGTTGACGGGCTTCTTGCCGACTGCGCAGTAGTGCTCGGTGATGATACCGACGGCCACACCAGCAGCGAGGCCAGCAACCGCAGCAACGCCAATCTTCCACCAGTTGGAGGTGACTTCACCCATGTTGATGTCGCCGTCTGGAGAGATCAGCCAGTAGCTGAGGCCGAAGATCACGGGGACCATGACGATGGCGGCGCCGAAGGTGCCGATGTTGAGAGCCTTTTGTGGGTCGCCACCTTCTTGCACGCGAACGAAGAAGGTACCGCCGATGGAGACGACGATGCCGACAGCCGCGATCATGAGCGGGAACATGATGTATTCCATGCCGCCTGCTGCACCGAGAACCATGGCTCCGATGATGGCTCCGACGTAGGACTCGAAGAGGTCAGCGCCCATGCCGGCGACGTCGCCGACGTTGTCACCAACGTTGTCGGCGATAACGGCAGGGTTACGTGGGTCATCCTCGGGGATGCCAGCCTCGACCTTGCCGACCAGGTCGGCACCGACGTCAGCGGCCTTGGTGTAGATACCACCGCCGACGCGAGCGAAGAGTGCGATGGACGAAGCACCGAGCGAGAAGCCGGTGAGGATGTTGATGACGTGAACGGCCTCGGCATGACCAGCGGCCATGTCGGCGATGACGCCGAACTTGCCGTAGATGAGCAGGAGAACGCCCAGACCGGTAACGGCCAGGCCGACGACGGCCATACCCATGACCGTGCCGCCAGCGAAAGCGACTTGCAGAGCGCCTTCGAGGTTCTTGCGGGCGGCGTTGGTGGTGCGGACGTTGGCATCCGTTGCCACGCGCATACCGGCCCAGCCAGCGAGAGCCGAACAGGTGGCCCCCAGGATGAAGCTAAGAGCGATGAGACCGTCTTTGGCTTCGGCGCCTTCCGACATGACACGGGAAATGCCAAGGGCGGCGGCGACCACCACGACGAAGACAGCGAGCACTCGGTACTCGCGACCGAGGAAGGCCATAGCGCCCTCTTTGATGAAGCCGGCGATCTCTTTCATTCGATCGGTACCGGCGTCCTGTGCTGCCACCCATTTTGCCTTGGAATAGGCGAAAAGGAGGGCAAGGACACCCGCGATGGGAACAACGAATAACAGCGAATCTTTCATTTTTCTTGTCTCCAACTCCGCCTTTTGTCGGTCCTGGCGGGCGCGCGCTTGTTATCCGATATGCCCACACGGGGCAAGCGATACTTAAGGAAACTCACGCATTGAAGGCAGACTGTGGGATCTGCGGCAACCGGGCGAGGGGCCCTTGCTTTCAACACCAAATCGGGTTCAGGGTTGGTGTGGCAGGTTCCTTGGGCTTGCCCCAATGGCCCGGCCAATGGCGCCTGCTAAATTCTGGTAGAGAAGCGGCTCGGGACCCGCCCCGCCAGCTCGGCGTGCCCCGCGCAAGAGGAGTGTAGTTGTTGAACAAGACGCAAGACGGCCAGCCGGAGCGCCGATCCGGACCAGCGCAGATCCTCATCATTGACGACGACAAGATGGTGGCTCGCTCGCTGGCGCGCATGCTCAAGGAGCATCAGACCACCGTCGTCTACGACGGCATGGCGGCTCTGGCACTTCTCGCAAAGGACTCGGCCTTCGACGTGGTCTTCTGCGATCTGATGATGCCCGGTCTTTCGGGGGCCAAAGTCTTCGAGCGCATGCAGGCGGAGTTTCCACATCTCTGTGAGCGGGTGGTCTTCGTAACCGGCGGCGTGTTCAGCGAGTCCATTCAGCACTTCCTGAGCACCTGCGGAGCTCCCTGCCTCAACAAACCCTTCTCCAAAGCCGCGCTACTTCAGGCCATCGACAACGTGCGCAGCTCCGCCAAGGAGTGAGCGCCTGCCAGCTCAGGGGCCGGCTGGATACAGCTGCATGACGTCGCCGAGCAGGGAGGCGGCGCGCACGCGCTCCTTGGCATCCTCGGAGATCCGCAGCGGCCGACGACCGCGACCGTCGAAGACCAGGCCACAGGAACCGCCCCGCAGCGTGCGTTCGACGCGCTCCCCTGGGCCCGCTCCGAGATCGACGGACCTTGCTGGTGTGAGGATCGCCTTGGCCAGCTCGCCATCGCCGAGCTCGACATGGTGCAAGGCTCCCATCTCCAGGGACTTGCTCAGCGTCTTGCCTCCTGGCATCTCGAGAGAAATCTGGCACAGGGCCCCACTCTTGACCTTGCCGACCGGCGCGATGCAGGTGCCAAGACGCACGAGGCAGTCCTTTAAGAATACTTCTGTGGCCGCTTCGGGATGAACCGTCGAGAGCACACCAAGGTGCGGCATCATGAAGATCGAGTCTACGGCTAGCTCGGTGATGCCCTCGACCTCGAAGGCATCGATCATCATCATCATGCTCTGGGTGCGCCTCGGCGCGTGGGAGAGCACACCACCGGAGCCAACCAAGAGGTCGAGCTTCATCATGTTGACCAGGCTGTTGCTATCGCTCTGACTGAATGCGTCGGCGATCGAGCGTTCCTTCTGCACACCTTGCAGGTTGACGGCGAATTCCTTGTGCTGAACGAAGGCAAGGCGCAGGGCCTCGCGCGCGATCGCCTGTTCGATCTTGAGTTCCTCCAGACTCTGCGGAATGGTGGTCGGGCGAATCATCTTGTTGCCGATGCGATCGCGCAGCTCGGCTTCGTGCAGATCGAAGGGCACCCAGCGCTGGATCATGTCGATGCCAGCCTCGGCGAGCACGTTCGACACCGAGTAGCTCATACCCAGGTTGGCACTGACCGTGCGATTGAAAGCATTGTCGAAGACCGAGAAGACATCGGTGGTAGCGCCGCCGATGTCGACGCCCACGACGTTGACGCCCTCTTGGTCGGCCAGGGTTTGAATCATGAGACCCATGGCACCCGGCGTCGGCATGATGGGCACATCGGTCCACTCCATGAGCTTGGCGTAGCCGGGCGCCTGGGCCATGACGTGTTCCATGAAGACCTCGTGAATCGCGTCGCGAGCGGGACCGAGGTTTTCACGCTCAAGCACCGGCCTGACGTTGTCGACGAACTGCAGCGCGACCTTGTCGGCCAGGCGCTCGGAAACATCGTCGCGAACCTCGACGTTGCCGGCGTAGATCACGGGCAGGTTGTACCCCGAGCCCAGGCGCGGTCTGGGTTGGGCGGCCTGGATGAGCTCGGCCAAGGCGACCACGTGCTTGCGAGTGCCGCCGTCGGTGCCGCCAGCCAAGAGCAACATGTCGGGCCGCAGGTGTCGAATGCGCTCGATCTTCTCGTGTGGCAGGCGCTTGTCGTTGGTCGCGATCGTGTCCATGACGATGGCGCCCGCTCCGAGTGCGGCGCGTGCGGCCGAGTCAGCCGTCATGCTCTTGACCACGCCGCCGACCATCATTTGCAGACCACCACCGGCTGACGAGGTCGAGATGTACAAGTCGACGCCCTCGTCGCCCGCTTGTGGCGACATGATCGCTTCGCCGTCGAGGAGCTTGCGCCCGCGCAGCTCCTGGATTTCTCGCACGGCATTGAGCACTCCGCGCGTGACGTCTTCGACGGGCGCTTCGACAGTGGTTGGCGCCTCGCCTCGAGTCGCCAGCCGATACTCGCCGGCCGCGTTGCGCTCGATGAGAATGCCCTTGGTCGTGGTCGAGCCACAATCGGTGGCCAGCACGGAGCGAATCTTGGAAGGATCGATGACGTCTTTACTCATTGCTTTGCCTCAATACGCCTGAGCAGAAGCTCCAGGGAACCACGCCGCTCGAGTATGCCTGCCAGCCGGTCGTAGGTGCTCGGATTGCTCCAAATGGATTGGATGATGGGTCGCAGAAAGACCATCAGCTGACTGCCGACGTAGCCAAGTGGTTTCATCGACTCCAAAAAGAAGACAGCGACGGGAGTCATGCGGCGCTTGACGATGCCCTCGGCCAGTTTGTCGAGAAGCCCGCGCTCTTCCTCGGTGAGCGAGTCCTCGAGAGCCTGCATGGGATCGATGCCACTCATGGTAGCGGCGCCTCGCTCTTGGGCCCCTGCCCCACCCGTGCGTGCTGCTTTGCCCCTGGCTCGCTGCTCGGCTCGCTGCTCGGCTCTTGCTTGGCAAGCTGCTCTTGCAGCAGGGCAACCACGGCGCTCCGATCGGCCCCATCAAAGAGCAAGGTGATGCCGCGGTAGCGATCCATCCAGCTGGCGCGCGCGAAGGGCGAGACCAGGGCGGCACGCCCTCCCAGCTCGAGGCGCCGAAGTTCCTTCCACGGCCGCGCCCGTCGCTGTCCCAGGCGCGACTGTCGCACGCCCCACGCATTGAGCTGGTAGCGAGTCGGAAACAGGAAGGAAGCCACCGAGGCGATGAGGATCATCGCCGAGAGCAGCGCAAAGAAGAGCGACTGGAAGGCGGAGAGCACCGCGCCCATGGTCAAGAGCACGACCGAGAGCACCAGCGCCAGGTCGCGAGGACGAGTGCGCGCCGGATGTGCCGTCCACTCAAGCTGCCCTTCCATCACGGGCGGTGTATCACGCCCGCCTACGCGCCGCTCAAGATCACGAGGCCGGCGAGCAGCAACAAGGCCCTGAGGCCGAGGGCGAAGAGCAGGCTTCGGTGCGAGGCCGAAGCCCCAGTTTCCACGGTTAGTTGCTCATCTATAAAGGTCTCCGCCACCAGGGTCCCTCGGGCCAGGCGGCTAACGGGCGAGACCTTGAAGGCTAGGCTCTCGCGCTGGGCCATGGCATCCGTCGACGATCGGGTTCGACGGCCGCACAAGGTTCTCGAAGCCTCCCTCACCCTCTCCAACTCACTCATGACTATCTGCATGAGCAAGCTGTGTTCCAAGATACCGATTGAGAGCGCCCAATAAGACACCCCCAGGGCAGCAAATAATATCAGCCAGTTAAATTAGAGATCTCGGCGACGCCCTTGCCACTGCCCTGGGAAAATCGCCACCAGAAGGGGGCCAGGCCCTCGGCCGGCTAGCGGCCCTTCCATTTCGGCTCGCGCTTTTGGACGAAGGCCATCAGTCCTTCGCGGGCATCCTCGGTCGCCAGCACCTCACCGAGTCCGCGCTCCAGGCGGCGCAAGGCCGGGACGAAGTCCATGTCCTGGGTCTCGTAAAACGCGCGCAGGCCGAGGCGCATCGTGGCCGGACTCTTGGCCACCAGGTCTCGAGCGAATGCCATGGTCGCCTCGGTGAGCTCCTCGTGCGGAACCACTCTGGTTATGAGCCCGATGCGCTCAGCCTCGCGGGCATCGATGCGGCGACCACTGAGCATCAGCTCCATGGTTCGTTTGCGACCAATGTTGCGGGTGATTTCCGCGGTGATCATCATGGGCCACAAGCCCACTTTGATCTCGGTCGTGCCGAAAGAGGCGGTGTCGCTGGCAATGACCACATCACAAGCGACCATCAGACCGAGACCGCCTGCCAGCGCGTGGCCATTGACCATGGCGACGATGGGCTTGCCGAGCGCGTGCATGGCCTCGAAGAGCGAGACCAGGGTCGCCGAGGGGTAGGAGCCATCCTCGGCAGAGGCACCAGACATCAAACTGAGATCTCCACCCGCCGAGAAAGCCGAGCCGGCGCCGGTGATGATGAGTACCCGCACATTGTCGTCCTCGCGAACCACTTCGAGCGCATGCACCAGCTCGCCAATGGTCTGAGGGCCGATGGGGTTGCGCTTGTCGGGCCGGTTCAAGGTCAGAAGCGCAATCGCCTCGTCGCTGCGATCCAGGAGGATGGTCTGGTAGGAAGCACTCATGCTCTCGAAATAGCACTTTTGCCCCCATCGGGGCCAGGAGCGGCAGGCAGCGGGCTCGGTTGACAGCTCACATTGAGCACGGCTACCGTAGTCGGCCATGCCAGGCACTGCTCGACTTGTTTGCACCGCGGCGCTGTCGGTGGCCCTTGCCGGCATCGGCTCGTCCCTCGCCCGCGCGGAAGACAACGATCTGGTCCTGTCTCGCCTCGGCGACATCTCGGGCACGGATGTGGTCGGTTCCAATCTCAAGTTTCGAGCACTCTCGAGCGAGCTTGGAGTGGTCATGGCGCCGCGCATGAGCGAGCCGGCAGACACTCTCGGCTTTGGCGGCTTCGAGTTCAGCGCGGATGTGGCCTTTACCTCGATCAATAGCGGCGAAGACTACTGGCGCGTGCTTGAGTCCTCGCCTTCCAGCGACGCAGGCTCGCATGGCGACAGCAGCATGAGCACGACCGGCCTCTTCGTAAAGAAAGGCATCTGGTTGCCCCTGCCCTCCTTCGAGGTCGGCATTGGCGCCGTGCACCTCGGGCAAAGCCGGCTGTGGGCCAGTCAGGCGTACATGAAGTTCGGCCTGCACGAGGGCTACCACGAGTTGCCACTGCCCTCGGTGGCCGTGCGTGGCGGTGTCTCGCGCATGATGGGCTCCGAACAACTCGATCTCACCGTCGCATCCATCGACGTGGTGCTCTCCAAGGATTTCGGCGTCGCTGGCATGTTCCGCGTGAGCCCCTTCGTGGGCTGGAACTGGCTCATCATCGTGCCTCGCTCCGAGGTCATTGACAAGACGCCGCAGATCGACTCGCGAGACGATCCGATGGACTCGAACATGAACTTCGTGTTCTCGGATCAAGACGACATCTTTCGCAACCGCCTCTTCTTTGGCGGCAAGCTCAAGTACTACATCTTCACCCTGGGCATCGAAGCCGCATTTGCCCTCAAGGGCAGCTCGGTGGACGACAAGGCCGGAACCGACCTCGATTGCCGCGACCTCGATCCGAGCGCGCCATCGCCCAACTGCGATGCCACCGACTCGGCCGGAGCGCAGAGCACATTCACGACCACGCTTGGCCTAGACTTCTAGGCGCCTGGGTCGAGGCAGCGCTATCCCCTGATCGTCGTTACGATCGTCATGGCATTCGTCATGGCGCGAGTTCCAGCTAGCGCAAGCTAAGCGCGAGTCGGCCCGCTAGCCCAAGAAACGATAGATCAGCGACTCTCCTCGAAAGGCGCGGACCTCGGCGGTGTTGAAGCCACCGCGAAACTCCTTGGCGCGGGCCCCGCACAAGAGCGCGCTCATCGCGCTCACGATGGGCTCGTGGCTAACGGCGAGCACGGCCTCACTGGCGAGGGACTGCAAGTCTGCCACAGCGTCCTCGGGTGACATCTCACTCCGCAGCGAAGCCAGACTGCGAATTTCTCCCTGCCAGCCCAGACAGCTGGCGACGATTTCAGCGGTTTGCACGGCACGCACCAAGGGGCTGGTGACGATGCACTCGATGCCGCCTAGCTCGGCCAGCGCGACGCCAGCCTGACGGGCCAGATCGCGGCCACTCTGGCTCAGCCATCTCGCGCTATCACTGGTCTGAAAATCGGAGGCTACCGCTCGGCTGTGTCGCATCAAGAAGATGACGCTCAAGTCGTGCTCCAGCGGCGCACCGGGCTCTTGCTGACGACTTCGCGGACCACAGCCTCGACCTCTTGGGGCGAGAGCTTGCTGCCAATGCCACGCGGCGAGCCGCCCACGTTCTCGGATCCGCCCCAGCCATCAATGGCGTCGGGTGCGAGCCCCTCGGCGACGTTGAGCTGACGCAGGATTTCCAGAACGGGAAAATCGACGATGTACTCCGAGCGGCGCCAGATCGAGTAGACATAGCGATCACCGTTGCGGGCAAAGAGCTCGACGGCGGCTTTGACGTTGGCTTCGATCATCTTCTGACGCGCGTGCTGGTGGTCGATCTCAACGATGATCCAGCCGTCGCCGCCACCAATCTCGCGATAGTCGCCAAGTAGAGGCACAATCTTGCTCTCGCCATTGAGGAAGCGCTCGATGCGAGTGTGGCTCTCCTGGATGATGTCATTCATGCCAGCTTCGTCGAGGTCACCGAGCTTGTGGCGATTGCCGGTATAGGGCTCGAAGACCCAGCGAATCTCGCCGAGCAGGTCGCGCTCGTCTGGCATCGGGAAACCGCCCGCCGACATGTCCAGGAGATCCTCGATGTAGGCCAGTGTTCTGACCCAGGGCTCGCTGGCACGGGAGGGATTGAAGAGGATCCAGGTAGCAAGACACACGTCTTGATCGCAGTCGTTTGCCCACAAGGTTGCTCGGGGACCGCGCTCACCCTTGTATAGGTCGTAAAGACCAAGGGCGATGGCGCGACGCACCTGCTCGCAGGTTGCCGAGGTGCAGCTTCGATCGACCGCCTCATGGTGATTGAAGTTTCGATACGGGCCCTTGTCGTTGACGGCCAGGAAGGGCTCGCCGGAAACGTATCCATCCAGCGCAATGCTGAAAGGCGGGTGCGTCTCCAAGAACTCCTGCTTGGTGATAATTTTGCCGGGAACGATTTTGAGGACGACTGCCATGCGATTACTCCGCCAGGCGGCGGCTTCCGACAGTATTTCAGCCATGGGTTGAAGATGCGAGCGCTGAGGGGGCGATCGCGGGGCCCCTCGGATCGAATATGAACCGGCTACAGGACCTGGCACGCACGCTTTGCGTGTAGCCTTAGTCCCCTATGGCAACATACACCTGTGGAAAATGCGGAATGAGCGTCAACATGACCTGCGCCAAGTGCAACGCGGCGCTGGTACCTGACTCGATCACCAAAGATGACGGTTCGAAAGTGGCCATCTCGAAGTGTCCCAATGGCGATGGCAAAGTGAAATCTCCACTTTGCTGCGGCCAAGACATGAGCTGCCCTATCTAACCAACACCCATCGCCGTCCCTGCCCAAGCTCTTCGACCGCGTGTCTATGCGCGGGAAGTGGTGTGGGCGGGGTCGCTGCTTTCTGCTTCGACTGCGCACCAATTGCTCGCGGGCGCGCTAACGCTTGCGCGCCTTACAGCTCGAGCAAGGCCTTCACGACACTGACGACAGCTGGCGCTTGAATCGGCTTGGTCACGAAGGCATCCGCCCCTAGGTCCATCGCCTTCTGGCGATCCTCGTCGCCGCCTTCGGTCGTGATGACGACGATGGGAATGTTTTTCAGATCGTCTGTTGCTCGAACCTGCTCGATGAATTTGAGCCCATCCATGATCGGCATGTTGATGTCGGTCAGAATGATATCAGGTCGTTCTTCCTGAATTTGGCGCAGGCCATCGACGCCATCAGAGGCTTCGCGAGTCACGACGCCCGGAATGCGCTTGAGCGCGTAGAGCAAGAGCTGGCGCATCGTGGGGCTGTCTTCTACGACGAGTGCTTTGATGTTCGACATATTTCTTCTACTTGCCAATGAGGTGAGAAAATCGCTCGAAGGGGCCGTCTGATGGCTTTGATTTGGTTCGCGCTTGCGCCTCGCCGACCAGACGAGACGCCTGCAGCGCCAAACCGCCGCTCTTGGAGATGAGATCGAAGATGTGGCAATCGAGCTCGGAGACCGAAGCTTTTTGCCTCAAATAACCCCACACGCAAATCACGCCAAAGGTCGTGCCGGCGCTGCCAAGACCAATGATGCCCAGTGGCTCATCGTCGGAACGAGGCTCTGTGCTCGTGCTACTGGTGAAGCCACCATTGTCGATGATGCGCTGCACCTGACTATTGCCGAGCAGTGAACCAGGGACGCTGGCCTCGTCGAGCCCCACGCACAGCAAGGGGCGCAGCGCCTTCTTGCCATCGAACATCAAGAGGGCAAAACGATCGGCGCCGACGAAGTTGAGCAGGATCTCGGAAATCACCTGCACCACCTCGGCGCTGTCGAGGCTGGAATGCAACTGGCTTTGCGCGACATAGAGCGCAGCCAGATCGTTGTTTTCACGCTCGATCTGTTGATAGCGCTGCTCGAGCTCGTTGGCTCGGTCCTGATCGGAGAGGCGCTCCTCCAGCTCGGCCAAGCGGGTGCGAAGACGCTGCGTCTCTTGCATCAGCTCACGAGTAAACTCAGCACCCTTCTTGAAGTATGACTCAAAGAAGGCCGCCTGTTGGGCAAGCAGGTCCTCGTGAATTCGCCCGTCCTCGTCAGCCGACATGGTTAGCAAATCCTACCAGCCGCAGAGCCGCAGACAAAAGCCACCCGGCTCCTCAAAGCGCACACAGCGAACTCACCAGCGCAACGAGCTCCTCTGTGAGTCGGTGCTCGTCGATGGCGGCGTCAGCTCCGTAGAGATTGCTAGGTGGGCGCTTGTAGGCACCAACCGTGTGCACGGAGGAGATGATGACCACACGGGTTGCGATGTTCTCGTCAGCGATGAGGGTGCACAGCTCGTAGAAGGCGGGCGCTCGCAACGCGACGCCGGCGACGAGGACGGAGGGGCACAGGTTACGAAGGAGCGACTGCGCGCTCGCGCCATCCTCAACAGCCACCACCTCGAAGCCGGCTGCTCGGAGCAGCGTGGTCGCGCTCGTGCGCAAGCGCTCTTCGCTGTGGGCCACTACAACCAGATTGCCTCTTGATAAATCCTCGCTCACTATCAGACCTCTCTTCATCCAGTGTAGACCATGGGCGCGCTAGGGACTCCCTATCGGCTGCCTTTTGCTGGCAAACCATCTACACTGAGCCCCATGGCCCAGCCATCCGTCGTACAGCACATGCATCTGCAGGGGGTCTACTCTCTGCTCGATGATCTGCAGGCTGGCTTCCTCCTCGTGGATCCCGAGGGCCAGATCGTCCACACCAGCTACTGGCTGCGCAGACTCTTGCCGCGCAGGGCCACCAAGGGCGCCTGCGTCGAACTCCTGGGCACGGCGCTCTACCAGGAGCTGTGTGCCCCTGTTCTACGTGGTGAGTCTGCCGGCGAGCGTTGGCGAGACGCCGAGCTCGAGGGTCGCGACGAAGTCACGGTACAGATCAGTGTTCGCTCGACACAGGTCGAGTTCGCCGACGGACGATGTGGGGCCTTGTTGTCGCTCCACGATGTCAGTTCGGAAGTTGGGCTTCACAAACAAAACAAAGCGCTCCTCGAGAAGCAAAAACAGATCAACGCCAGCCTGCGCAAGGAAATCGCCAAGCAGCTGCGCGAGCACGAAGACGACATCTCGCAGCTCAACGAGATCCTGCAAATAGCGCCGAGCATCTTTGCCTCCTTCATGGCCGAAGCTGGCAGCGCCATCGCTCAGGTCGAATCGGTCATTCGCGACGGTCCAACCCCCGACAACCTGAGCAGCACCTTGCGCGAGCTGCACACACTCAAAGGCAACTCACGCAGTCTGGGTCTCAACTTCATTGGCGGGCGAGCCCACAGCGTCGAGGATCTCCTCCTCCAGCTGAAATCGGAGACTCTCGAAAAAGGCCGCCACCACCTCGGTGACCTTGCCGACCTTGTGGAAGACCTGCGCCGGGCCAAGAACCGAGCTAGTTTCGTCCGCAGCCGTCTGCGCAACGCGGCCCCACAAACCAACATCGACATGCAGCTGCACCTGGTGTTGGACCAGGCGCACACAGCACTGCAAGGCGCTTTGCAACACACGTCGAGCGACTCACCAGCCTTTGCCGCCTTGGCCGAAGCCGCCGAGAAGGTGCGGAGCTCGTCGCGCATCAAGCTGCAAGAGCTCTTCGAGTTCCTGAAAGCCGCAGCAGTCAAAGTGAGTCAGGGCCTGGTGGCCGACTGCCCGGTCGTCGACACCCATGGCGGCGAACTCACAATAAGCCCGACGACCTATGCGGCACTGGCTAGCGCACTGCCCCATCTGGTTCGCAACGCGGTGTGCCACGGCATCGAGAGTGCAGAGGAACGCCTCGACGCAGGCAAAGCCGCCCTCGGGCTCATCAACATCGAGGCCTCCGAAGTCGACGGGCTTTTGCGAATCTGTATTTCCGACGATGGCCGAGGCATCGACGCAGACAAGCTCAAGGCGATTGCCGCCGAGCAGGGACTTCCCGAGCCCACTAGCCCCGATGAACTTGCCGCCATCTTACTGAGCCCTGGCGTTAGCACCTCCGATGAGGTCGATCAGGACAAAGGCCGTGGTATGGGTTCCACGGCCGCCAACGAGGCCATTGTAGATCTGGGTGGAACCATCGCTGTCGAGTCCGCCCCCGCCAGGGGCACCACTTTCACCATCTGCGTGCCGCTTGACTGATTCCGATCAAGAACGCTTCCTAGCCATCAACAAGACCAGCTGGAACAAAATCGCCGGGAGCAGCAAAGGCCGCACGGCGCTTCCCAACTACGGTCCACTCTGTCCTGACGAAGATGAGCTGGGACTGCTTGGTGATGTGCACGGCAAGGCCATCGTCGAGCTCGGATGTGGCGACGGTCGATCGCTGGCCTATCTGCACGCGCGGGGCGCCAGCGAGCTGTGTGGCCTTGACCTGGCGGAAGAGCAAATTGCCAACGCCCAGGCGCTGGCGGAGCAGGAAGGCTTTGCCGTCACATTGCATGCCGCGCCCATGGAGAGCGACCCGGGCATTGCCCATGGGCATTACGATCTGGCGCTATCGCTCTACGCCCTCGGCTGGTGCGTTGACCTGGCCGCTGCCCTTCAGCGCGCTCACGAGTATCTTCGCGCGGGTGGCGTGCTGGTCTACAGTTGGGAACACCCCGTGTACAGCTGCCTCAAGAAGACTGACTCGGGACTGTCCCTGGCACGCTCCTACAGTGAAGTCGGGCCCGTGCACAGCATCTCCTGGAATGGCGATCCCATCGTCATGCAGGCGCGTAAGGTCAGCACCTTCGTCAACGCGACCATTGCCGCTGGCTTCGTACTCGACGAAATCATCGAAGGCGATCTTCGAGACGAGCCTGCCAAGATCAAAGACTACCCGCGTCGATGGTATTGCAAAGACCGCGCGCGCCTCATGCCGACCACTCTCATCGTCAAAGCGCACAAACCATGAGCGCCTCTCGTCTGGGATTCACCGTCGAAGCGACCGCCTCCGGCTCTCAGGCCCGCGCCGGCCGCATGCAAACCCTGCACAGCGAAGTTTTGACGCCCCTCTTCATGCCCGTGGGCACCCAGGCGACCGTCAAGGCGCAGCGACCGGAGAACCTGGAAGATTCGGGCTCGCAGATCTTGCTGGCCAATACCTATCACCTACTCCTGCGACCTGGCCCCGAGGTGTTTCGCAAGTTCGGTGGCTACCATGGCTTCACGACCTGGCAGCGCTCGGTGCTGACCGACTCTGGTGGCTTTCAGATCTTCAGCCTCAACGAGGCCAGGGACATGAGCGAGGAAGGTGCCGCCTTTCGCAGCCACCTCGACGGTCGCAAGTTTCTATTGAGTCCAGAGCTGAGCATCGAGACTCAGATTGCCATCGGAAGCGACATCATGATGGTCCTTGACCAGTGCATTCCCTCGACGGCCGACGAGGCCACGGCGCGGGCTGCGCTCGGCATCACCCATCGCTGGGCACAGCGCAGTCTGGACGCGCGCGGAGCCTCGGCCCAGAGTCTCTTTGGCATCGTGCAAGGCGCTCTATTCCCCGAGCTTCGCAGGCAGAGCGCCGGCCATCTCAGCGAGATGCCATTCGACGGTTTTGCCATTGGTGGCCTGGCTGTCGGTGAAGAAAAGAGCGAGCGAGAAGACATTTGCGAGCTCACCGCTTCGCTCATGCCCAAGGACAAGCCGCGCTACTTGATGGGCGTCGGCACGCCCATCGATATTCTCGAAGCCGTCCATCGCGGCGTCGACATGTTCGACTGCATCATTCCCACGCAGGTCGCGCAGCACGGCACGGTCTTCAGCTCGCGCGGCATCATTCGCATCTCGCGCGGCGTTCATCGCTTTTCGGATGCGCCGCTGGACCCTGCGTGTAGCTGTCCGACCTGCACACGCTTTCCTCGCGCCTATCTGCACCACCTCTACAAGGCCAAGGAACCGCTCTCCTGGCAGCTCCTTGGCCAGCACAACATCTACTTCTACCACCAACTCATGCGCGAGATGCGCAGCAGCATCCTCGAGGGACGCTTCGGCGACTTCTATCGCGAGCAGCGCGAGCGCCTGCCTGCCTTCGACGTCGACAACCCTTCCGGTCCGAAACCCCGAGTGCGTGTCGCCCACGATGTCATGGGCGCCTATCGGGTGCACCATCAGGCGGGTGGCTTCGCGAGCATTCAGCACGTCGATTCGGGCGAGATCATGCACTCGCACTCGCCCCCGATGGAGGAAGCGCAGCGCCTCTACATCGAGCAGAGCCGGCTGCAAGAGCGCCTCCTGTCCAGCGACACCTCGGAGCTGATCATCTGGGATGTGGGCCTGGGTGCTGCGGCCAATGCGATGGCCGCCATCGCCTGTTACGAACAACTCGCAGAGCAAGAGCCGACTCTGCCAAGCATGCGGCTCGTGAGCTTCGAAAACGACCTCGACTCCCTGCGCCTGGCGCTCCGCAACAATCGAGACTTCCCCTATCTTCGCCACGCCGGCCCTGCGGGCATCCTTCGTGACGGTCACTGGCAGTCCAAGACTTGCCAGGGCCTATCCTGGTCGCTCATCGAAGGCGATTTTCTCAGCGCCCTCGACAACATGGCGCCCTTTGCTCCGCACCTCATCTTCTTCGACATGTTCTCGAGCCGCTCGAGTGCCGAGCAGTGGTCCCTCGAGGCCTTTGCTAAGATATATTCCTACTGCACCGTGCGGCCCTGCGAGCTATTTACCTATAGCTGTTCGACGGCCATCCGAGCCAGCATGTTGGCGGCGGGCTTCTTCGTGGCGCAAGGCACCGGCACCGGCGCCAAGACCGAGACCACCATTGCCATGACACCCGCGCGGGTTTCCGGGGCGCCCGCGTATCACGCCCTCCTCGATAGCAGTTGGCTAGAGAAATGGCAGCGATCGAGCGCTAAGTTTCCCGAGGGCGTTGCCGAAGACGAGCGCGCGGCCTTTGCCGCCAAAATTCTCGAGCATCCGCAGTTTCGACGCGAAAGCTAGCAGGAGAACTTGCAAGTCGCAGGCGAGCAAGGCCTTCGGCGTGGCTCAAGCAGCAACACGCCCGCCTCAAGGAGTCGTGAGTTGTGGAGATACGACCGCGCCTGGTGCGCGCTGCAGGGAGGAGACTCGAACGAGAATCTCGCCTGCGCCGCCACCACCGCCGCCGCCACTGTCGGCTCGAGTGCCCTTCTTGCCATTGTGTCCTTGCTTCTGGTCGAGGGCGCCGCCGTCGCCGCCTACACCAACGCCTGAGACGTTGGGGTCGTCGCCACCTTGAGCTTCTTGCACAGATAGCACTCCGTCCTGGCCGGCCTGCCCGGGAAGCAACTCACTTCCTTGCGCACCACCGCCGCCATTGGCGGCAACGACGCCACCGTCTCGGATGCTCAATGTGTCGGTGCTGATGATGATCAATCCGCCAGAGCCGCCACCACCACCGCCGGCACCTCCCTTGGTCGTCTCGAGACCACCCTGTCCCGAAGCAGCCAGCTGTCCTGAAATGTCGACGTAGTTCTTTGAGAACAACAAGAGTCCGCCGCCACCCGAACCAGGTGCCCCACCGGCGACCGCAGCGCCAAAACCACCACCCTCGCCACCACTTCCACCCTGGCATCCGCCACGCAATGTGCTTGGCAACGAACCACCGCCGCCGCCGCGACCGCCTTGGGCGCCATCGCCATCGTCGGCATCGCCGCCATCACCGCCTTCCACCACCAGTGAACCGCCACCGCCGCCGCTGCCAACGACGCCGCTGAGGGTGTTGCTGCTCGCGCCTGGCTCGCCGGTCTGCTGTCCACACAGAGCGCTGTCAGCACCGGCGCCGCGACCCTCCTTTGAGCTGGACACCGTGAACTGCCCTTCGACGCGAATACCATCAAAGGACAGCACCAAGAGTGGGTACGGGCCGATGGCCCACAGCGATGCCGTTTGCCGTACCCGTAAGTCGGTCACGCTCAAGACGCGAATGTCGTCGCCACCTTCTTGTGAGCGCAACTGAGACGTTGGCGTCGAGGCGGTTCCATCAGGAGCGGTCAGCGTGCCGGTGGCGGTGTCGTATTTCCATGGGCCATTTCGAAGATCGAGAGATCCAGTAGGCTCCACGAAGCTGCAGGGATCCAAATCGTTGGCTACCGCTCCCCAGTCGCCACACTCGACGTCGCCAACTCCTGCGTCGATGCCAGTGCCATCGCCATCGCCACCGCCTGGATCGCCTAGGTCGCTTTCGATCGCCGAGGCCACCAGCGAACAAGAGCTGCTCACCGCAAGTAGGGCGAGTAGGAGTGGAGCCCAGGCAGACTCGACTCTGTGCGTCGACATCGATTTGGAGTACAGCACCGAGCCATGATCATACCTCGACCAGAGCGCGGCGGAAGATAAGAGTACAACTACAGGTAGGCGGCGCGCGCACGTGCCATGCATTGGCCATCTTCCGATTTGCTCCCTCTGGTTGCGACCGATACGCTTGGCAAGCTGGCCTGTGAAATGGCGCTATCGGCCCGTGGTACCTGATTGAACGACAACGACTCCAGACTCTCGTACCTGCAGTTGCTAGCCAAGGCCTTGCCGGTGGAGGTCGTGAACCGAGTGCTCCTGCGCGCCGATTCGGTAGACGGGCCCGCCCTCGAAGAAGGCACTGCCCTGCAAATTTCCTTGCGGCACCTTCGAGCTGAAGCCTCGACGCGCGCCCCCTCCGAAACGCCGACGCCATCCTTGCCGGTCTCCGAGATCTACTTACAACTCCTCGACCAAGCCATCGAGCCCTACCGTGGCGAAGTGATCGTGTTTGGAACTGCGGGCCTCTCGGTCGTGTTCAGAGGCGTGGACCATCTGCAGCGGGCATGCTTGTGTGCTCTCGAGGCCCTTCGCACCGCACACGCCATGGCCGCTCGCGATCATCAACCGCGAGTGGAGCTCGCTCTCGGAATTGCCACTGGCCAACTCTGGCTGCCAGTTGTGGGCGATGACACGCAACGCGTGATCGCCTTTGGCGGACCGGCAGCTCGCGAGGCCACGGGACTGCAAGGGCGGGCCGCCGTCAACGAGATCGTACTCAGCCCTGCATCCGTGGCTGCGCTGGCCCAGATGGCGGTGTCCAAGCGCAACGAGCAGGGCCTCGATGTTTTGGTCTCGATTGACGCCCCCGATGTCACCGTGCATTTCGACGATCCGATTGCTTTCGATGTCAATCAGATCGTCGACGTCGAAGCTGCCATCGCCAAGCTGGAGGCCTTCGTCATTCCTCCGCTCTCGCAGCGTCTGCGTTACGTACCCAACGATTGGCGAACCGACGCTGAAGTTCGACATGTCGTCGTCGTGTTGACTGAGTTTCGCGACCTGACGCATGGGGACCTACTCGAGGCGTCCTCGATCGCGACCTGCGTCCTGCATTCTCATCGAGAGTTTGGCGGTCTGATCCTCGGCGTCGAGGCAGCCGGTGCGGGCCAGCGAACCCTCACACTCTACGGCCTGCACGCGCCAACGGAAAACGATGCAGAACGGGCGGTCATGGCGGCCAGGGGCGTTATCGCCGCCGTGGAAGAACTAGCACGAAGCCTCAACCTGGCCGTTCAGACCAGGACCGCCGTGCACAGCGGAGAGGTCATCTTTGGCGCCTTCGGCAACGCAAATCGCTTTGGCATTTCCTTGACCGGCGGTCCGCTCGAGGTCGCCGACCGCATACTGGACGCCGCCCAAGGCTCGAGTCAGCCGGTCATCAGCGGCCGAATCGCCGCACTCTTGCGATCGAACTTCCAGTTGCGCCCGCTCGAAGAGGTGGTGGCTGACGGCGAGAAGGTCTTGTCCCTGCACCTGCTAGAGGGAATTCGCGGCGGCAGCGCCCGCTACATGCAGAGGCGATCGGACTCGCGAGAGATTGCCGGGCGTTCGACGATGCTTCGTGAACTACAGGCGCGAGTGGCAGACGCCATGGATGGCCAGGGCGGCATCGTTGGACTGTGCGGCGACGCTGGCACTGGCAAGACCTTCCTCTTGGCGCCCATCATCGATCAATGGATCGATGCCGGCGGTCATGGCGTCATTGGCCACTGTCACTACTCGACGCGCTCGATCCCAATGGCTCCGGTGACCTCGATGTTGCTGAACCTGGCTGGCCTGCCCGGTCCACGCCTGAGCCCCGACAACGTACCGCGCCTGCGAGACGTGCTACTCGAGTACTGCAGCCCCGAGGACGCGGAGGCGTTGGTCTCCGTCTTGATGGGCTCGCCCGCGGAACTGGCACAACTAAACGAGCTCGACGATCGCTGGCAGTCTCTGTTGGTCGCGATGGAGAGGATCGTGGCTGCGCGAATTGCCGAGCGCCCGATCCTCTATGTCATCGAAGACCTGCAGTTTGCCGACTCCTTGACCCTGCGCATCGCGCAACGGCTGGCCTCGATGGCGCGCGATCGCAAGTTCTTGTTCGTCGGCACTTATAGGCCCGAAGACCAGTTGCAAGGTCTGCGTGAGCTCTTTGACAAAGAGTTCTTTCTCGTCGATCTTGGATTGCGAGAGCTGCGCGATGCAGTCGCCAGCTACTTCTCGGCGAGAGAAGTCGATGAGCGCCTGTCGATTCTCTTGTGGGAGCGGACTCGTGGCAATCCCGCTCAGCTCGTCGAACTGCTCGGCTACCTTCGAGACCGCGGCCTGGTCATCAACCGCGCCGGTCAGGTCACGGCGGCCAATCGAAGCGAGCATGCATTCGCCGAGCTGGCCCCACCCTCGATGGCCCAGCAAGCCCTCGCCCGTCTCGATCAAGTCGTGCCTGTCGATCGTCGCGTGCTGCACATGGCGGCCATCATTGGCAGCGTGGTGCCAAGCGATATTCTGCGCGCCATCGATCCGGAAGCGTGGAACACCAATCTCTACCCGGCCCTGATTCGGCTCCTCGACGCTCAAATCTTGGTTCCTGAACTATCGGGAAAGCTCAGTTACCGCTTTCGCGACGACAACACGCGCCTGGTCGCTTACGCAACGATTCCTCCAGCGCGTCGACGCGAGCTGCACTCGATGGTCGCTGATCTCATCGAGCGATTACGCGCGGGCGATCATGACCACTTCGCCTCGACCCTGGCCTACCACCGTGAGAAGGCCGGCCAGTTGCACATGGCGTCGCGTTGGTACGAGCGAGCGGCACGCGCTGCCGCCAGCGCGACCATGGACGTCGAAACCGTGGAGTTGGTGAAGACATGGGAAGCGCTTGTCGAGAAACTGAGCGTCGACGAACAGCCGACATCACGCACCTTCGCGGAACTCTCCGTCATCCGCTTCGTGGCAACCGCCAGACACTTCGGAGCACAAGACGCGCTCGAGCAAGCGCGCACCATTGCTGCTCGCTTCCGAAAACTCATGAATCCAAACGAGAAGGCGGTCTGCGACCTCTGGCACGGGGCCGCCCTTTTGGCTTCCGGTCAGAAGCAGAGTGCCAAAGCCTCCTGATTCGGCTCCTCGACGCTCAAATCTTGGTTCCTGAACTATCGGGAAAGCTCAGTTACCGCTTTCGCGACGACAACACGCGCCTGGTCGCTTACGCAACGATTCCTCCAGCGCGTCGA
>JAHEAK010000329.1 GCA_024642805.1 Kofleriaceae bacterium
CGGCCGGTGCCCGCGCATCGCCTGGAGGCCTTTGGCTTTTACTCCAACGACAAGTTCGAGATCATTTTCGACTCTCCGCGCGGTGATGATCCCAACCAGCTGGCCGTCACTGACCTGGGCTACACCGTCGATTTCGCCAGGCTGATCGCCAGCGACTACTACGTGCCAGACAAGAAGCTGTCGAGCGAACTCAAGCTCTCACTTGGGCGAGACAGGTTTCACTTCAACGTCGGCGATTTCTTATTCGTCACGGTAGAGAACATTCAACTGCAGCTGCGCGAGACCGCCAAGTACTCCCTCTCCGACAAGCTGACCATTCGCGGTGGCGCCGACTACTTGCTGGCCCACGTTGACTACTCGGCGCGTTTTCCCGCCGTCTTGCCAGACAACTCCGAAGGCCCGCCGCAGTTCGGTGGCGACGCCGAGTACCTCTACACCAAGGCCAAGGGCTATCTGCATTCGACCGCCGCCTTCGTGCAGGCCGAGTACAAGCCTCACGACTCGCTTCTGTTGATTCCCGGCCTGCGTCTGGATCACTTCAGCCGCACCGGCAACTTCGCGGTCTCGCCTCGGGTCAGTGCGCGCTATGACGTCGACGCCGAGTGGGCCCTCAAAGCGGGCATTGGTCTCTTTGCCCAGGAGGCCCAGTTTCAAGAGTCGGATCCTGGGCTGGGCAACCCCGACCTCAAGCTCGAGAAGGCCATCCACTACTCCGTTGGCGGCGAGTATCGACCTCGTCCAAACATCAAGCTCGAGCTGACCGGTTTCTACAAGACCCTCTCGGATGTGGTGGTCACGACCGACGATGCCGTCATGAAGAACGGCGAGCTGGTGGCACTTCGCTACAACAACGGTGGTGCCGGTCGTGTCGTCGGCTTGGAAGTTTCTGCGCGTCACGAGCTGGCCAAAGGCTTCTTTGGCTGGCTGGCCTACACTCTCAGCCGCGCCGAGAGGCGGGATGATGGCGAGACCGACTATCGGCTCTTTGACTACGACCAGACCCACATCCTCACTCTGATCGGTAGCTACAAGTTGCCGCGCAACTGGGAGGTGAGCTCTCGGTTCCGCCTGGTCTCTGGCAACTTGTACACCCCCAACGTCGGCGCCGTGTACAGCTCCGACAATGACGAGTACCTGCCGATTCGTGGCGACATCAACTCGGCGCGGGTTGGCGCCTTCAACCAGATCGATTTTCGAATCGACAAGAAATGGGTCTACGACACCTGGATGCTCAACGCCTATCTCGACATCCAGAACGTCACCGATCGCGCCAACGTCGAAGGGCTTCGCTACAACTTCGACTACACAGAGACGACCCCAGACACCGGCTTGCCCATCGTTCCCGTGCTCGGCTTGCGAGGAGAATTCTAATGCGTCGCATCCAAGCAACCACTTGCATCCTCGGCCTGGCCCTCGTGGCGAGTTCCTCGGTGGCGAGCGCGCAATCGGCGCCTCCTCCCGCTACGCCAAAGCCCGCCCCCACGCCGCCGCCTGCAACTGTTCCCGCTCCAGGCGCGCCGGTCCCGGCACCGCAAGGAAGCGCGCCGTCGACGGCTCCGGGACCCGGCACAGCTGCGCCATCCACCAGCTCTGCGCCTGGCGAGACGCCAGAAGATTCGTCGACGCGGCCGGATGCGCCATCGCTCACCCCGCCCGTTGCGCCGGTCGCCGCGCCCGTGAAGGAAGACGGCGAGGGAGATGCCGAGAAGCCTGTCGCCCCTCCCGCACAGGACCCAGGGCTTGGCGAGACAGGCGAGGCAGGGGCGGAGGACGGCCAGCGCACCGAGCAAGCCCCTTCGGCGCCGCCAGCAGCGAGCGTTCTGTCCAAGCCTTCACCGCACCAGGGACACTTCATTGCCCTCGGTTTGCATGCGGTCGGCGCCTTTGCAAACGATCGCGATCGCGGGCGTCGTGGACCAAACCTTGGTGAGGGCTACAGCTTACGGGTCGGTGAGCGCATCACCGACTGGCTCGATCTGGGCTTGTCGATAGGTGTTGCCAACATCGGCGGCAAGAATCCGTGGACCCTGGGCCACTTTGGTATCCACGCCCAGTACTACCCTGTGGAGCACTGGTTTGTGCATGGCGGTTTTGGTTTTGGCGCCGGCGGCGGTGACGATCCGGAGGACCCCGCCTTCAGTCGCGGCCGCTTTGGCGACTCCTACCATGCCGGTGTCGGTCACAACATCTACCTCGGCGACAAGGAGCGCAGTGGTGGTTGGATCCTCACGCCGGTCATGACGGGCGAGTATGGTCGCGACAATCAGTTTCCAACGACCTCCCTGTCCTTCGGCCTGGAGATCAGTTACTGGACCGGCATCCCGCGCAACCAGTTGGAGCTCGATTTCGACAAGGCCTATAAGCCGCGCAAGTAGAAGCCGCGCAAGTAGAAGCCGCGCACGTAGTTCGCGCCGTGCAGAGCCTCAGCCAAACTGCACGGCCGACACGCTGGCACCGATGATTTGGTCGCGGTAAGGCACGCTGGCATCGTCGTCTAGGGCGGTGCCGGCGACCACGTGCAAGGGCAGCAGGTGTTCTTCTCGCGGGTGGCACTCGCGCGCAAAGGGCGCTTCGGTCCAGGCCAGGAGACGTTGCTCGCGCTGGGCGGAATCCATTCGCACCGATTCTGCTAGCCAGGCGTCAAAGCCCGCCGATTCCTTCGTTGGCGATGGGCCTCCTTGCATCACGCGCATGAAGCCGCGCATGTTGTGGTAGCTCATTCCGCTGCCGATGATGACGACTCCTTGCTCTCGCAGGGGAGCAAGGGCGTGGCCGAGGGCGAGATGGGCGGCCGGGTCGAGGCCTTTGAGCAAGGAGAGCTGCAAGGTCGGGATGGTGGGCTTTGGATAGGCCACGGCCATCGGCACGAAGACACCATGATCGAAGCCGCGCTGGCCATTGAGCGCGCTAGGAATGCCCTTGTCACGCAGGAGTCCTTGCACTTGCGTTGCGAGCTCGGGTGCGCCGGGGGCCGGCCACTGCACTTGATAGGTCTCGGGAGGAAAGCCGCCGTAGTCGTAGAGCATCGGCGGCTGCGCCGAAGACATCAGTGTTGCCTGCGCTTCTTCCCAGTGCGCGGAGATCACGATGAAGGCACGTGGCGGCGCAGGCAATCGCTTGGGCAGGCTCGCGAGAAAGGCGTGCATCGCCCGGTACATCGGCTCCTGGCTGGGAATCCACGGCCATGGGCCACCGCCGTGCGGCAGGTAGAAGCTGGGAAGTCGTTGCGAGTTCGTGCCTATCATCGCCTTACCGATCTGAGAACCAACCAAGTCTCCAAAAGAGCAGCAAGAGGCCGCTGGCAACGCCAAACATGAGGGCGAGCACGCTTGGATAGCCCATGCTCCAGTGCAGCTCTGGCATGTCGTCGAAGTTCATGCCGTAGAGGCCGGCGATGAGCGAGAGCGGCAGGAAGATCGCTGACACGACGGTCAGCACGCGGGCGATTTCCGCGGTGCGACCGGCGGCCAGGGCCTGCATGCCGGCGACGATGCCGTCGAGCATGTCTCGCGAAGAGTCGACGGCTTCGCGGATGGCGTGCACGTTGCGCAACATGTCGAGGAAGGACTGCCGCGCCTCGTTACTGATGAAGCGGCTGCGCTTGGTGGCCATGACCATCAAGACGATGTGCAGGCTGGCGACGAGCTTCTTGAGGGTAAGGATGTTGGCACCGGCAACGGTCACCTGTTCGCGCAGGAGCTCGGCATCACTCTCGCCGACGGCATCGCCCTGAGCGTCCAGGAAATTGTCGTTGGCGAGGTTGAGGTGCGCGTAGTCGTAGAGGCAGCGCTGCAGAAAGAGGAACACGACGAAGGCGGGTGTGCGCCCGGCCAGACGAAAAGCATCCACGCATGACTCTTTGACCGATTCGACGGCCTCGAGAGCTCGGCGGTGGTAGGTGATGACGAAGTCCCTACCTAGGACCATGATCATGCGGCCAAACTGGATCTCGCGAATATCGCAACTGGTGTCGAGGTGTCGCTCGGGATCGATGATCTCGTACAAATAGAAAGCGAGACAGTCGGAGCGCTCAACGATGCGCGGCAGCACCTCTGGGGTACCAAAGTGCGACACCAGGCGCAGATCGATCTCGAATTTGGCCAGTACCCGATTGAGCTCGCTGATCTCGTGCGACTGCACATCGATCCACAGAAATGTGTTGGGATCGTTGCGTTCCGCGTCCAGGCCTTCTTCCGTGAAGTCACGCGTCTCTTGCGTGCTTACGTCAAAGCTCTTTCCGAAGAAACTGGTCGCGTCAGTGATGTTCGGCGGCATGAATCAATGCTCTTGCCATGAAAGTATCCGGCAAGAGCACCGAGGGCGCAAATGAAGCCGAGGGCGAGCGCTGGCGGGTGCTGCCCAGGGGCGCAGCTGAAGCGTGCTGCTCAGGCCTCGCGGCGCGAGCGGCTCACCAAGAAGAGGGCCCCGAGCAGCAGGAAGGCAAAGCTCAGTGGCGCGCCGGTTCCGCTGGTAGAGCAGCCGCCAACGACGTCACCGTAGGCTGGTGGGTTGGATCCGCCGCCGGTGCCGTCGCCGCCGCCGCTACCATCGCCGCCGCCGCTACCATCACCGCCGCCGCCGCCATCGCCGCTGCCGTCATCGCCGCTTGGTGGTTCTTGGGTGCGAGTTGGAGGAGGGCCGCCGACACCAACCGAGGACCAGGCCTCACTCACCGAGATGCTCTCGGAGCTTTGCGGACCGAAGAGGTCGGCGGCAGCTTGCTCCGTAGCCGTTCTCGCCGAGGCGAAGTTGGTGTTGGTGTTCATATAGGTGGTGAGCGCGCGATAGAAGATTTTTGCCGAAGCGTCGATGCCGATGCCCTGCACCTGGACCGTGCTCATGCTGCGCGGGTGAACGCCGCCCTCAGTGAGCAGGAAGAAAGCCAGGTTGGCGATACCCGAGTTGAGGTGCACGCCGCCCTCGTCCTCTTGACCAAGGTAGCGCGAGCTGTAGTGATCGCTCGAGATGCCGTCTTGGGTTGGGTTGTTCATGAAGCGCAGTGCGTTGATGGGGAGCGCCTCGCCCATGGTCCAGGTGGTGTTGGTGATGCCGCCCTTGGAGTAGCTGTCGCAGACGGCAGCCATGATGTCGGACCAGGCCTCGTTGAGAGCGCCAGGCTCATTTTGGTAGACCATGTTGGCGGTGCGCTCGGTGACAGCGTGAGTGAACTCGTGGGTACCGACGTCGCTGACCGCGAAGCCCGCACCGTAGACCATCTCCTGGCCATCCCAGAAGGCGTTGCCGAGGTTTTGGCCAAAGTTGGCGACACTGACCAGGTTGCTGCCTTGGCCGTCGTAGGAGTCACGCTGAAAGAGCGCTTGCAGACAGTCGTAGGTGATGCCCGCTGCGTCATGCGCGCGATCCACGTCGGTGTTGCCGACCGGGGCACTGCCTTCCTGACGAGCGAGTTGGCCAAGTGCTTCCTGACCGTTGGCGTTGTAGGTCTGGCGAGTGCGTGCCGAGTGAATGTGGGGATGGCGATCCAGGATGTCGCCGGTGTTGGCGTCGACGAAGACGTCATCGCGCATGGGAATGCCATCGCGAACACCCGTGAGCTCGTATTGGTAGGCGAGAGCCGGCGCTTTGCCGGTGGAAGGAAAGAGGTAGACCAGGCGGGCTTCGCTGGCGGCGGTCGCGCCCTCGCTCAGAGCCATGGCGGTGTCGGCGCCGGCGAGTGCATCGATGCTCGGGCGAGCGTCGAGTGACAGGCCAGCCCAGCTGCTACCGCTGGCCGAGCGAATGCCGCCGTCGTCACCACGGGTGATGCGCAGATCGCCACCGACGACGGGCAGGCCATGGCGGGTTTGCTCGAAGCGCTCGACGACGGTGCCGAGGGAGTCACGCTCGCTGCTTGCCAGTTGCAGCTCACTGGCTGCCATGTCGAAACTGTCGACGACGAGTGCCAGCTCGTTGCCAAGATCGCCGGCTACGAAGGCAAGCCCGTTGTCTTGCCCATTGTGCAGCATGGTGAGGGTGTCGACGCGCGGCATGGCTTGCATGGCGCTGGCCGTGATCGACTCTTCTTCGAGGGTCGGCGCCTCCTCTCCCATGGCGCAGGCTCCGAGGCTTGCAACCAGGCAGGAAGAGAGCAGGGAGGAGAGGAGGGAGGTACGGGGGCGTAACACATGGTGGGGAATTGCAACCGATATGCCGCACATCTGGCGAGCTAAGTAGCTTGAACAATTA
>JAHEAK010000330.1 GCA_024642805.1 Kofleriaceae bacterium
GAGGGCACGCCAGAAAATGACCCCGTGCGTCCCGTGCAAGCCGATGGTTTCATGGAGCTCACCCCGGGGCTGGCGGCCGCCTACGAGCGTCGCACCAGTGTCCACAATCTGGTGTACTCCTTTGGCGCCAGACTCTTTCTCAGTAACTCGCAAGCCAACTCCTACACCAACACCCTCAACTACCAGAGCCTGGTCGCGCTCTCGGAGCGCACCACCTTGCGCGTGGGCGCGGGCTTCAACTCGGGGCGCATCAACAGCTTCGATCAGACGGCGTCCAACATCGTAGGCGAAGGCGAGGTGCTTCCTCGAGGCGATGTCGAGTTCATCGCCTACAACGCCAACGCGTCGGCCAGGCATCTCATCACCCAGGACTGGACGGGCGAGCTCTCGCTCTCGCTGGCGCAGTTCGACCCGAGCAACGCCATCGATGTCAGCTCGACGCGCACCCTGGAGCAGCGCATTCGCCTCGATCGCACCTTTCGCAGACATCTCGTCGGTGTCGAGGCTCATGTCGCCTACACCGGCCAGAGTGGCGCGGAGAGCGAGGAGACCCTCACCACCGGGCCTGGCTTGGTGTGGACCTGGAATGCCACCAGCTCGCTGTCTACCAACAGCTCGGCGGGTTTCGACATCGTCGGCCGCTATCCCAACTTCGAGCGAGGGGTGACCGTGCCGCGAGCATCGGCGGCCCTGACCTATTCACACGAGCGCGGTCGAGCTACCACCGGCGTTGCCTATGGAGCCACGACCAACCTCCTGGGCGGCGACACCACCATCACCAAGTCGGTGTTTGCCAACCTGGCGTTGCCGGTGCCGATCAAACGACCGACCGCAGTGGCCTTGGCAGCCGCCTACGCTGTCGGCGACGTCATCGATATCGAGCTTGGCCAGTCGGTAGGTTCCACCAAGCGAGCGAGCGCGGACATCAGCCTGGGCACCGAGATCAGCAGAGCGTGGCGTTTGGGCATGCGCCTGGACACGAGCCGCCAGGAATTTAGCGATGTGGTGGTCGCGGGCATGCCGGTTAGCGGCGTGACCAGGCAGACCGTGGCCACAGTCTTCTTGCAGGGATTTTTTCCGCAAGCCGTCGCCGCGCAAGTTCCACCGCGCAACGGCGATCGAGTCGAGAGCGGGAATGCCGCCTTCACTCCCGCGACGCCGACTGGTGGTGGGGCGCAAGGGACGCGCCGCTAGCCAGCTAGAAGGGCCCTTCCGAATCGCCCAGCGAGAGGTGCCAGTGACGTGGGCTGTGCAGATACTTCTCGCTCGGGCTCCGATAGCCGCCGGCTAGAAAGAGGGGAATTCTGGTGTCACGCCGAAACAAGCGCTCTTCGAGTGCCTTGGAGTAGAGCGGGTCGGTTGCGGTGGCCTCCACGCGGTCGGCGCCCTTCTTGCCGAGGTAGTGGATCGCGTGACCGAGCAGTCCGTGCAGCTTGTTGCGATCGCGATCGACGACCACCAGCTCAGCAATGGACGCCGTCAGAGTGCGATCGGGATGCACCACTACTGCGAATCCAGCGAGGCGGCCATTGCCATCGAGGAGCTGTAGGATGGCGGCATCGAGGTGTGGTCGATCGACGTATTTCCAGTTCAGGTACGCGCTGGTCTTCAGCGGCGAGACTCCGATATCGGGAGTCAGTCGATCAGCCAGCTGATCGAAGCGCTGGTCAAAGCGAGTGATGCGCTCGACCTTGGCCTTCTCTGCCAGGCGTAGGCCATTGAGCCAGAAGGCTCCTCGCACCATCCCGCGGGTCAGGACATTGGCAGGGCCCACGGCGGGCGCGGGCAGGTTGCGCTCGAGTTTGTGGCTGACGCCCAACGAGAGCACGCGCATGTCGGTCCACATCTGCGTGTACTTGCGAGCCTTCTGTAGCGAAATGTTGATCTGGTTGGTCCAGATCATCGCGCAAAAACTCTGGCTGGCCTTTTCACACTGTCGGTACAGCTTCATGGACAGGAAGAAGCCGGCGGCCTGTTCTTTGCGCAGCTCCGGGTGCACATAGAGATCATGGAAGTAGGAGGCCATCTCGCGCCGTCCATCCACGACGAAGAGCGTGGGCATGCGGCCCAGGTGCGCCATGACGCGTTCCTCTTGCGCGCCTATGAAGTAGGTCGGGTTGCCATCGTCGACGGGATTGTGGAAGGCCAGCCACTCGACCACTTCCGCCCGACGATCTGCGGCGCTGCGATCCAGGTTGTCGCGCGAGGCACACAGATCGGCAAAGCTCTGCATATCGGCGGGCAGCAGCGGCCGTACCGTTGTCTTCACGATGACAGCTCCTTGGCGACGAGCGCGCGCAGTGCATTGCGATCGATCTTGCTGGTCGATGTCC
Organism: Kofleriaceae bacterium; assembly: GCA_024642805.1. GTDB lineage: Bacteria > Myxococcota_A > Polyangia > Haliangiales > Haliangiaceae > NORP324. The sequence continues at coordinate 2,334 of JAHEAK010000330.1, forward strand.
GTGGCAGGTCCGCCTGAATGTAGACACGCTCGGGAATCATGTACTTGGGCATAACTCCGCGACAATGCGTGATGATGGCCGTCTCATCGAGAGCGGCACCGGCAGCCAGCGTGACGAAAACGAAGAGGCGATTGCCGACTTCTTCGTCGGGCAGGGCGACGGCAGCGGCGCTCTCGATGCCGTGGCAGGCCAAGAGCGCCAGATCGATGTCGCCAAGCTCGATGCGATAACCGCGGCACTTGATCATGTCGTCGCTGCGACCGCAGAAGACGAACATCTTGTCATCATCCAGACGCACCATGTCGCCGGTTCGATAGACCCGAGCACCGCTCTCGGGTGCGCAAGGATCGCTGACGAATTTGCTGGCGCTGAGAACAGGGTTGTTCCAATAGCCGAGCGCCACCGTGCTGGCCCGCACCAAGAGCTCGCCAACCGTGCCCGGCGCGTCGATGCGCCTCGACTCGGCATCGATGGCAAAGGCCTCGAAATTGGGGAAGGGCTGGCCGAGCGGAATCCGCCAGGATTCGTCGCTTGGAATCTTGGCGCAATCGATCTCGTAGTACAGCGAGGAGTTGGCTTCGGTCTGGCCGTAGACGTTGAAGAGCCGCGCCTTCGACATGTGCTGGTGGAGCAGGCGCAGGTAGCGGACCGGCATGACCTCACCCGAGAAGATGACGGCACGCAGACTGTCGAACTTGGCCGTCTCGGGCTTGCCGCGCTCCATCATGAGAGTGAGGGTCGAGACCACCGAGTTCCAGATCGTGATGGCGTGCTCATCGATGGCCTGGGCCATCTTCTTGGGAAAGGCTGCGTAGTACTCGGGAATGATCACCACGCTGGCGCCAGCGCGTGCCGCCACGTAGAGGTCGAATACGCTCAGGTCGAAGTGCAGAGGGGCCTGGCTGCACAGGCGATCGTGCTTGGTGACCTTCCAGAAGGCAGCCGCCATTTCGACGAAGCAAAGGGCGTTGCGATGACTGATGGCAACGCCCTTGGGAGCGCCCGTCGAACCCGAGGTGTGCAGCACGTAGGCCAGATGCGTGTCGGTGAGCGCGGGCAGCTCTTGCTCGTGCGGGCCCTCGTACCAGCCCTGGCAGGTGATGCCGCTTGGGATCTCGTCAACGGATTGACCTGCGACGAAGACCCGCTGCAGGCTGCGGCCCTGCTCTACGGCGCACATCTCACGTACCAGGCTTGCGCTGCGATCGGGCGTGGTCAGCAGAAAGCGCATGCGGGTATTGGCGACCACCTTGGCGCTGCGCAGCGCGGGCGCAAAAGCGTCGATGGGTACGTAGGCGGCGCCAGCCTTGAGGATGCCGTACACGCCAATGATGGCGTCCGCGCACTTGTGCATGGCGATGCCCACTGGCGTGCCGGGCGTGACGCCGGCTGCTACCAGGGTCTTGGCCAGGGCCGTGCTTTTGGCGTCTAGCTCGGCGTAGGTGAGCAGCTCGCCTGGACCGATGACAGCAGGTCGTTCAGGAACTCGGCGGGCGCTGGCGCGCAGCAAGTCGTGGACGAGGTTGGCCGACATAGCTACAGGCCAAGGAAGCGAGCGATGATGTTGCGCTGTATTTCCGATGTCCCCGAATAGATCTTGCCGCCAGCCGCGTCGAGCAGATCTCGATCGGCCTGATACTCGCTCATGAAACCATAGCCGCCGCGCACCTGCAGGGCGTCGACGCTGCTGTCCATGTAGGACTCGCTCACCACCAGCTTGGCGATAGCTGACTCGAGCGGTGCACGCTTGCCGCGCGACTTCATCCACGCGACCTTGTGCAAGATGAGTTCGCCAAGCTCGATGCGAACCCGCATGTCAGCAAGCTTGTGCGAGACGCTCTGGAACTTGCCAATGCTCTGCCCAAACTGCTCGCGGTCCTTGGCGTACTCCACGCACTCCTCGAGCTGGCGCTGCATGGCCCCGAGGTGACATGCAAAGAGGCACGAGCGCTCCCACTCCATCTCGGCATTGAAGATCGCCGAGCCCTGACCCTCTCGGCCGAGCATGGCGCTGTCTGGAACCAGGCAGTCCTCGAAACTGATCTCGCCAGTCGGCGATGTCTTCAGACCGATCTTCTCGAGCGGCTTGCTGATGTGCATGCCGGGCGTGTCTTTGTCGACCAAAAATCCGGTGATGCCAGCCCAGCCAAGCTCCTTGTTGGTGGTCGCGAAGACCAAGAGGAGGTCAGCGATCGGGGCATTGGAGATGAAGACCTTGGCTCCGTTCAAGACATAGCCGCCATCGACCTTCTTGGCCGTGGTGCGCAGGCTGTAGGCATCTGAACCTGCACCTGGCTCGGTCATGGCGTGGCCGCCGACCAACTTGCCCTCGATCATCTTGGGCAGGTACTTCTGCTTCTGCTCCTCCGAGCCGAACTCGAGCACAGGTATCTCGCAGGTCCACATGTGCGAGTTGAGGGAGAAGAGCAGGCCGCTGTCGCGACACTCCTTGCCAAGCGCTTGCATGGCGATGAGGCAGGTGGTGGTGTCGAGCTCGAGTCCGCCGAAGGCGCTCGGCATGGGCATACCCTGGATGCCGAACTCGGCGCACTTGTGCCAGCCATCCCAAAAAAAGGCGCCCTGCTTTTCGCGGGCGCGCATGTCGCCACCAAGTTCTCGCTTGGCGAAGTCAGAGACCGAACGGCGAAACGCCTTTTGCTCGGAGCTGATTGAGAAGTCCACGGCGACTACTGCGGCTCGGCGGCCACCAGTTTTGCGATAGATCGCAGGTTTTCGAAATTCTCGGGATCGAAGTCTGCATCGTCGACCTCGACGTCGAACTCGTCTTCGAGAAAGCTGAGCAGCTTGACGATGGCGAGCGAGTCGAGGATGCCACTCTGCAAGAGGGAGTCATCGGGGCCAAGCGCCTTGGTGCCCTGCTCTTTGGCGAAGTACTCAGTGAGTGTGGCGAGGATTTGAACTTCAGTCACGGCTCGATTCCCTATTGGAGCATTGTCCCACAGTTCATTTGCCTATGCTATGAACCGAGAGGCGAGGACCTGAAAGTGGCAGATGTACAGAGTGGTGCCGGAACGCTGATTTGCATTCCGACTTACAACGAGCGCGAGAACCTGCCCCTCATCGTACCCGCCGTTCTCGAAGCCTTACCACTAGCCCACGTGTTGGTCGTCGACGACGCATCACCCGACGGCACCGGGCAGCTCGCCGACGAGATGGCGAGCGCCGACGAGCGCATTTTGGTTCTCCACCGTGAGGGCAAGGCCGGGCTCGGCAAAGCTTATTTAGCCGCCTTCGAGTGGGCGCTGGCTCGAGACTACGAATTTATCTTTGAGTTCGACGCCGATTTCTCCCACAAACCTGAGTACTTGCCTGGCCTGCTCGGACTTTTGGCCAGCCAGGCGGATGTCGTCGTGGGCTCTCGGCGTATTTCTGGAGGCGGCGTCGAAAACTGGGGAGCCGCTCGGCGCTTTATCTCGTGGGGCGGCAGCATGTACTCGCGCATGGTCTTGCAAGTGCCAGTGCGAGATCTAACTGGAGGCTTCAATGGCTTCCGGCGCGAGGCCTTGCTTGCGATTGGCCTCGACGAGGTTTCAAGCTCCGGCTACTGCTTCCAAGTCGAGCTGAAGTATCGGGCCTGTCGCAAGGGCTTGCGAGTCATCGAGTCACCGATCATCTTTCCCGATCGCGAGCGAGGCGTTTCGAAGATGAGCGGAGAGATCTTCGTAGAGGCCGTCAAGCAGGTCTGGCGCCTGCGCAAGATCTGAGAGGACACTCAGCTCTCTTGCGAAAGCGCTGGCACGACGAAGAGCTGCAAGAGAACCGCGCCGGCGAGTCCGCCCGCACCGCCCAAGAATACGTCGGTGATGTCGATGTAGCGACCGATGACC
>JAHEAK010000331.1 GCA_024642805.1 Kofleriaceae bacterium
CCAGCGCAGCGATAGCTGCCTTTGAGAGCGGCCCACCGGCACGCGCTCAACTAGCGTTGCCGCCTTCGCTATTTGCCTTGGGCGCCGGTGAGTTTGTGTTGGAAGTTGGCGGCCAGTTGCGAATTCGGAAAGCGCTTGGCAATTCGTGTCGTAAAATCACCGATCAGATCCGAGTGCTCGCGGCCGGCTCGGCGCTCCCCGATAAGCTGGCCGAGTTCGCGCATCATGGCGGCGAGCTCGGCGGCCAGTTGCAGCGAGCGCAAGCTGTCCCGGACCTCCTCTGCGTCGCTGCCTTCGACCTCGTCTTGCAGAGAGTCGACGAGCAAGGTCGGCGGACAGAGGAGGTTGCCCAGTTCGTGCGAGAGCATGAGCAGGATGCCAGCCAGGGCCTCGCCCTCGCTGGCCACTCGCGCCACCTCGATACTGGCTGGGGACGCACTCGGCTCGAGGGGAGACAAAACTAACATCATAAATAATGTAAGCAAGAATGCTTAAATGTTGCAATAAGTAAAATGGCAGCGAGATCGTAGAAGCACCGCCGAGCACACATCACTCCTGAGGGGGCCGGGCTGGGGCGCTTCGCCGCTGGGCCTGTACCGCGCAGCTGCTATCGTCCGCACGTGCCCGACTTTGCATCGCTGAGCTTGTCCCAATCCCTGCTCAGTGTGGTGGCCGAGCTTGGCTACGAGCGGCCGACCCCCATCCAGGTCGCCAGCCTGCCTCCGCTGTTGGCGGGCCGCGATCTCGTGGGACAGTCAAAGACCGGCAGCGGCAAGACAGCAGCTTTTGCCTTGCCCATCCTGCAGAGCCTGGATGTCGAAACTCGCATCTTGCAAGCCCTGGTGGTGTGTCCGACTCGTGAGTTGTGTGCGCAGGTGGCCCGTGAGCTGCGCAAGCTTGGCCGCAAACACGCCGGCCTTGCGGTCGTGGAAATTGCCGGGGGACAACCCATCAAGCCACAAGTGTCAGCGCTAGAGCGAGGCGTCCACGTGGTGGTGGGTACGCCGGGACGACTTCTCGATCATGTGCAACGGGGCAGCATGGACACACGCGCGCTCACCACCGTCGTCCTCGACGAAGCCGATCGCATGTTGGACATGGGCTTTCAGGCAGACATGGAGGCGATTCTCGCTTCGCTACCCAGACCGCGCCAAACCGTCTTCTTCTCGGCGACCTTTCCGACATCGATCGAAGCGCTGAGTCGCCAGTATCAGCGCGACGCCGTGCACGTCACCATCGACGAAGTTCACGACGAGCTACCCGAGATTTGGCAAGCACAACTCGCGGTCGAGCGAGACGACAAATTGCCCGGCCTCTTGTGGCTTCTTGCTCAGCACGCACATGCCTCGGCTCTGATCTTCTGCAACTTCAAAGCGACGGTCGCTGAGCTGCAAACCCGCATGCGTTCCATGGGATTGAGCGTGGACTCCTTCCATGGCGACCTCGAGCAGTATCAGCGCGATCAGGTTCTAGCGAAGTTTCGCAACGGCAGCATCCGCAACCTCATCGCCACCGATGTGGCCGGGCGCGGTATCGATGTCGAAGATCTCGAGCTCGTCGTCAACTACGAGTTGCCCGCACAGGCGGAAATCTACGTGCACCGAATTGGCCGCACGGGCCGAGCAGGCAAGCAGGGACGTGCCGTATCGCTTGTGAGCTCTCGTGACGGCGCCAGGCTCAAGGCGATTGCAGCGCTCACCGGAGCGCCGGTTCCGGCCCTGGATGCCCCACAATGGAGTTCGCTGGAGCTTGGCCAGTTGGCAAAAGCGGTGGCGCGCGAGGCCAGCATGGCGACGATTCTCATTTCCGGAGGCCGCAAAGACAAAGTGCGGCCGGGCGATATTCTTGGCGCCTTGACCGGCGAAGCGGGCGGGCTTCGCGGCACTGATATTGGCAAGATCGAAATCCACGATCGCCTATCCTATGTGGCTGTCTCCAGAGCTCTTGGCGCGAAAGCCACGCAAAGCCTCAACCTCGGCCGCATCAAGGGCAAGCGCTTCAAGGCAACCCTGGTCTAGAAGCGCCGTGCCAGCAATTATTCAATTGTGTGGGCGCCATGCTTGACCCGGCTCCAGAGCGCTATTGCCCGGAGTGGCACTTGCCCGATCGGGCGCATCGCCCGGGCCAAGGCCAGGCCGGTCCTGCGCTGGGCGCGCAAGCGAGCCATGGCCAAGGCTGGGACGGCAGGGCTCGCGCTCTACTCGCCGAGCCCGGCTACCGATTTGGGATCGATCTCTTCAATCGACAATTCTATTGGGAGGCGCACGAAGTCTGGGAAGGACTGTGGATGCGGGCCGCGAAAGACTCGCCGCAGCGCGACTTTTTGCAGGGATTGATTCAATGCGCCGCTGCGCTCCTCAAGGCATCGATGGGACAGGGGGCGGGCTCTGCCAGCTTGATGGACAAGGCGGCGCGCAAGCTGGCCAGGGTGGAGGAGGCCGGTCACACCGCGTTTGCCGGTCTCGACTTGGCAAGCTTGACCAGCAACCTTGCTGACTACCGCCGCTCGCCGATGCAGAGCAAGCCGCCGCGCATCTCGCTGGTGCATGGCGCGCTTGCTACACTGGTTCCCTAACGATGTCCTCTCCTCGCGCGCCATCCGCATCCACTCCTGGGCCCGCGCCAGGAACGCAGCCTGGACACGAAGCGGGGAGCGTCGCCCACGCTCCGAAAGCGACTCTCGAGCAGCAACTGCCCGCGCCCGGTGTCGCTCTCGACTCCGATCAGCTGCTTGAGCGATTCTTGGCCTACACCGAGGCTCGTGGCTTCGAGATGTATCCCGCCCAGGAAGAAGCCATATTAGAAGTATTCTCAAATCACAACGTCGTCCTCAACACGCCGACCGGCTCGGGGAAGTCTCTGGTGGCGCTGGCCGCTTGCTTCAAGGCCCTGGCTGCCGGGCAACACGCCTTCTACACGGCGCCTATCAAGGCGCTCGTGACCGAGAAGTTCTTCGAGCTGTGTGAAGTGCTCGGCGCCCACAACGTCGGCATGATGACCGGCGATGCGACCGTCAATCGCGAGGCGCCGGTGATCTGCTGCACCGCCGAAATTCTCGCAAACCAGGCTGTGCGCGACGGAGCCGACACGCAAGCCGATTGGGTCGTGATGGACGAGTTTCACTACTACGCCGATCGCGATCGCGGCGTGGCCTGGCAGGTGCCCCTGCTCACGCTCTCGCGGGCACGCTTTCTCTTGATGAGCGCAACCCTTGGCGCCCCTGAGTTCTTCGTCGACAAGCTCGAAGAGCTCACCGGTGTGGAGACGGCCCTGGTGCGAACCAGTGAGCGCCCGGTGCCGCTCGATTGGGAGTACAGCGAGGAGCCACTCCAACAGGCGGTGGATGAGCTCATCAAGAATGGCAAGTCGCCGCTTTACATCGTGCACTTCTCCCAGCGCGCCGCCTCCGAGCAGGCGCAAAACTTGATGAGTCTGAACTTCACCAGCAAGGAGGACAAACAACTCATCAAGGAAGCGCTCAAAGGCTTCCGCTTCGACAGCCCCTTTGGCAAAGAGCTGGCTCGCTTCATTCCCCACGGTGTCGGCGTGCACCATGCCGGCATGCTTCCCAAGTATCGCCGCCTGGTGGAGCGCCTGGCCCGCATGGGCCTACTGACGATCATTTGTGGCACCGACACCCTTGGCGTCGGCGTCAACATTCCGATTCGCACCGTGCTCTTTACCCAGCTGTGCAAGTTCGATGGTCGCAAGATGGTCATCCTCTCGGCGCGTGACCTCTTGCAAATCGCAGGTCGCGCGGGTCGCAGGGGCTTTGACACGGAAGGCAGTGTCGTGGTGCAGGCGCCAGAGCACGAGATTGAGAACCTGCAGCTGCGCAAGCGCGCGCTCGACAACCCCAAAAAGGCCAAGAAGCTGCGACTCAAGAAAGCTCCCGAGCGCGGCTACAAGGCCTGGAATGCCGAGACCCTGGAGCGCTTGCGCGCAGCCAAACCAGCGGCGCTTGCCTCGCGCTTCGCAGTCAACCACGGTCTTTTGTTGAGTGTGCTATCGGGGCCAGGGGGCTGGCGTCAGGGCGTTCGACTGATTCGCGATAGCCATGAGTCCAAGGTGCGCAAACGCCAGCTGCTTGCCGAGAGCATGCAGCTCTTTCGATCGCTGCTAAGCGCGGGCATTGTCAGTATTGAGGGTGGGCGCGTGCTCATCAATGAAGATCTGCAGCGCGATTTCTCCCTGCACCAGGCGCTCTCGCTCTTTGCCGTCGAGGTCTTCGAGGCGCTCGATATCAACGCGCCCGGCTATGCGCTGTCCCTGCTCAGCGTGGTCGAGGCGACCTTGGAGAGTCCGTCGGCGATCTTGAGTCGCCAGGTCTCGGTGCTCAAGACGCGCCGCATCGCCGAGCTCAAAGCCGAGGGCATGGAATACGACGAGCGCATTGCCGCCCTCGAGAGCGTCGATTACCCCAAGCCAGAAGAAGAACTTCTGCACAACACCTTCCACACCTTCGCGCAACACCATCCCTGGGTGGCCGGCGACACCATCGAGCCCAAGTCCATTGCGCGGGAGATGTACCAGGAGTGCTCGACCTTCAACGTGTACGTCAACGAGTATGGTCTCGCCCGGGCCGAGGGGGTCTTGTTGCGCTACCTCAGCGATTGCTATCGGGCCTTGCGACAGACCGTGCCCGAGCGGGCCAAGAGCGAGGAGGTGCGCGAGATCGAGGACTGGTTGGGCGCGGAGCTTAGGCGCGTGGACGCAAGCTTGCTCGATGAATGGGAACGCCTGGAGTCTGGCAAGCCGCTTGAGGAGCCGGAGGAGGACGAGGTCCTGGCCATCGATATCACGCGCGATCGCAAGTCGTTTCGAGCGCTCTTGCGGACCAGCCTCTTCCGTCTGGTGCAGGCGCTGGCCGCTCGCAAGTGGTCGCGCTTCTTGGAAGGGCTGGCCCTCCTTGGCGAGGACGAGAGTGCCCTCCCCAAAGATCTCGTCGAACAGCTCTGGACCGAGGAGCGCGTACAGGATGCGCTTGCCGGCTACTGGCAGGAGCACGAGTGCATTCTCATCGACGCAGACGCGCGCAGCCTCAAGCGCCTGCACATCGACGAGAGCAGCGCACAGCTGTGGTCGATTCGACAAACCCTCTCCGATCCGGCGCAGGACCATGATTGGTCGCTGCTTTTGCAGGTCGACCTGGCCAAGAGTCGCGAGCACAATCGCGCCGTGCTCACGCTCGTTGCGATCGAGCAGGCATAGACGAGCTCACGATGTGCGAGTGGCTGTGGCGCGCAGCAGAGCCGGTACAAAGCAGCCGAGACCCAGGGCACGAAACAGGTACATGGCCAGGAAGGCGCACCAGAGGCCCTGATTGCCAAAGGCCGGCCGCAGCACAAGGTCGCAGCCGATGTAGAGCAGCGCGGAGACTACCCCGGCTGTTCGCATGGCGGCACCGCGCGTTGCGCCCAGAAAGAAGCCATCGAGCTGCCAGGCGGGAACTCCGAGGATGGGCACCAAGGCGCAATAGGGCAGGAAGCGGAGCGCGACGGCCCGTGCCTGTGGATCGCTGACGATGGCCTCGATGATCATGGGGCCGGTTAGGAGATAGATGGCAGAGATGGCGATCGCAAAGCCGACAGCCAGCTCGCTGGTCACGCGCATGGCGCGCCGAAGTCGCAGCTGGTTGCGCGCGCCGTAGGCCTCGCCAACTTCCTTCTCGGCGACGAAGGCAAAGCCGTCGAGCACAAAGGCGGCAACGGCAATGAACTGCAAGAGGATCTCATTGCCGGCCAGCTCTTCGGTCCCCAGCTGCGCGCCCGACCTGGCAAACCAGGCAAAACAGGACAAGAGGGCCAGGGTGCGAATGAGGATGTCGCGATTGGCACTAAAGAGAGACCACAGCGCGCTCTTGTCGAGGAGCTCCGCCTCGGGTCTAAGTGTTGTACCTAGTAGTGCGACTCCGAAACACAGGGACACCCATTCGGCGATCGCGGTGCCGGCACCGATGCCAGCGGGCCCCCAGTCCAGTCCTGCGACGAACCACAGATCGAGAGCGGCGTTGGTTCCGTTGAGCACGATCTGAAAGGCCAGGAGCGCGCCGGTGCGCCCGGTCCCGAGCAAATATCCGGTGATTCCGTAGCCCATGAGGAGCGCGGGTGCGCCCCAGATACGGGTCGAAAAATAGCTGCGCGCTTGTGCCTCGACAGAGGCCTCGAT
>JAHEAK010000332.1 GCA_024642805.1 Kofleriaceae bacterium
CAAGACCACCAAGGCCTCGCGCGCGAAGTCGAGCTCGATGCATGCGCGAGCAGCTGCCCAGTCGGCCGGATAGCTAGAGCCCGCAGGCCCGGTGGCCAGCTCGGCCAGCAAGCGCATGGCGGAGCGCTCATTGCCGGTTGCTTGCGCGGCCGCAGCGATCCAGCAGCGCTCGAGCTCGGCGTACGAGCCCATCTTTCGCAGCTGCTCCGAGGAGGCGATGCTGAGCTCTTTGATGGCGACCGCAGCGATTTGCAGGTCGCCAGGCAGGATGGTGCCCAGGTGCAAGAGCTGCTCGACGACCGTGGCGGCGACGTCCTCCTGACACGCGATGCCAGCCAGCGCGATGGTGCGCTCGAGAACCATGTGCGCTTCGGCGGCCTGCATGCGACCCAGCTCGTAGCGAGAGTTGGGCGGGAAGAGCGATCCAGTGCGCCGCTCGAGCGTGGCAAAGCTGTGCACGCGCTCGCTGGCGCAGCAAAACAGGAAGCGCGCGCGACCGCTGGACCGAGAGGCCACACGCGTGAAGAGCTCAGCGACTTCGTTGGCGACGTTGTCATCGACGCCAATGGCCATGTCGATGTCGTCGAGAATGAAGAGGTACATCTGGCCGGTCTCGCCGATGACGCGAGACAAAAAGCCGATCGCGTTTTCACCATCGCGTGGCTGTTGCGCTGCCACGTGCGAGAGCGCGGCCGCTAGTGAATCGAGGGGGCGACGATTGTCGTGACAGAAGAGCGCCACCACGCCGTGATCCCGCAGCGTCGGCTGCAATCCGGCTTGCAAGAGCGAGGTCTTGCCCACGCCGGCTTCACCGTAGAGCAGACCAGCGCGAAAGCCATCGGCAGTGACGAGCTGAGCGAGTTCATCGCGCTCCCGGTCACGACCAAAAAAGACGTCCCTCTCCGACTCGGCAAAGCTTCCAAGGCCTCGAAGTGGCGTCACTGTCCCCGGGTAGGTTGCGACAGGCACGTCGGCGACTATACCCAATATCTCGGCGCCGTTCATCGGCGATGGGCCGAGTGTCGATGCCCATTTGGCAACCCGCCGTGTGGACGCCCGAAGTCGAAACCCAATTCGCAGGCCGCCCCTATTGGGACGCCCATCGCTTGCGCCCAATGCGGCCTGTGTTCATGTCGCGGACCGCGGCCCCGATGCGGGCGCCCTTTCCGACGCGGAATCAGACACTGCGCAAGTGGGCCACATTGCCTGGGTCGTGGTAATGAGTGCCGGTGTCCCTGCTCGAGATCGAGAATCTGACGGTTCACTATGGCAAGCGGGTTGCCGTCGATGACCTGAAACTGAGTCTGCAGCCCGGCGAGATTGTCGCCATGCTGGGGCCCAACGGGGCCGGCAAGAGCACCACGCTCCTGTCGGTAGCCGGGGCCCTGGTACCAAGTTCAGGAAGCATTCGCCTCGATGGCACTCTTCTGAGCGAGGACCCCTTGAAGGTGCGCGCGCGCATTGGTTTTGCCGATCAGCCGCCCTCGCTCTACGACTTTTTCACCGTCGAAGAACACCTGGCATTCGTAGCGGAGACGCGGGGTGCGCCGGTCAGCGAGGACCACGCCAGCATGCTCGCGGATCTGGGCCTGGCCTCGATTGCCAAGCGACTGTGTCGCGAGCTGTCTTTCGGCATGCGTCAGAGAGTTGGCTTGGCGGCTGCGCTGGTGGGCGGCGTCGACGTCGTCTTGCTCGACGAGACTCTCAACGGACTCGATCCGCGAGCGGCCGTTCGCGCGCGCACTGCTCTTAGCAAGGCATCCGAAAAGGGCGCGGCCATCTTGATGTCGACCCACTTGCTCGGAATCGCCGAGCGCTTGTGTCAGCGAATTCTCATCATGGACCAGGGTCTCTTGAAGGCAGATGTCTCGGGGGCAGAGCTCGATGCGCTGCTCGCCAAGGGCGCTGGAGCGGTCGAAGCGCTCTACCTCTCCCTGGTTTCGGAACCCGAGGAGAAGGTGTGAAAGCCGCCTCGCTCATTCGCTGGTCGAATCTCGAAGACAGGCGCCGTAGACAGTCCATGGGCGGCTTTGCGGCCTTGCCGGAGATGCTCGTCGCTGTGCTCTGGGGCGCGATCTTGGCCGCCGAGCTGGTCAGGCGTCTGGCGCTAGTGAGCGACAAAGACCTGGTGGCGAGCGCGAGCGCCTCCTCACAGCTGTGGGTCGCGGCGGCCGTGTGCGCTTTTGCGATCGCAGTCTTTGGGGCGCCCTTTCGACTCTACTGGCGACGAGATTCCAAACTGCTGGCAAGCTTGCCGGTGCCAGGTACCAGCCTCTTTGCGCTGGCCTTGTGGCGCAGTCATCGCTCGGCGCTGCAGGTCAGTTTGGCCTTGTTGGTTGCCCTCGTGCCCATGGGCGTCTTCGTCGATTGGCAGTGGGCGCTCCGCCACCTGCTCGCCGTCGGCATCGGATTTCTAGGTGCGGCCTGGCTCGGCCCTGCGGCCGCCCTGGGTGCGGGCGCCATCGTCGCTTCCGACAAGGCGCAAGCCATGATCGCCAGCATGGGCGGAGAGTTTCAAGCGCCGCGCACATCCTGGCTCGGCATCCTGCCAGGTCTGGCAGCGACGGCCCTCACGGTCGCGCTCATGGCCTGCGCGCCCTGGATCGCGGGCGGCCGACCACCGGGCGGCTCGATTCTTATGATCGCGTTGCTGGCGCTCGGAGTCTCGGCGATCGCGCTGCTCTGGGCCTGGACACGCGCGGCCTCGGTCATCCCGGCTGCCGTGCGCGAAGTTGCCGCTCTCGATCAGGAGATTTTGGCGCACGTCGAGCGCAGCACGCCTTCCAAGATCGAGCGGGCCGCCATCGCGCTTTTGCGCTCGCCGCGCAGCCGATGGGTCGCTGTGAAAGACGCGGCCCTCTTGCGCAGGCGCTATCCCTCGCCCTACTTCGTCATTCCCTGCGGCATCATCGCCATTTGGATCGTGGCGGCCAGCCAACCGCTCAGCTACCTGCCCTGGGCCGGATCTTTTCTGGGTGCGATCCTGGTGTACGCCATCCTCATGGCCAGGCGTGCGCAGAGCGAGCCTGTCGAGATCCCGCGCCTGATTTCCACCCTCGCCATCCGTCGTGGCGAGGTCGCCGGCGCCAAGAATCTGTTGAGCAGCTTGCGCATCGCCCTCATTGCTCTGACTGCCGGGCCCCTTCTCATTGCCAGAGCGCCGGATCCGTTGAGCGCCGCAATCTTCGTGCTCCTGGCCAGCGCTCTGAGCTGGTTGGCTGCGCGCACTCGCTAGCCCCGGGCCCAGGAACGCCCAGGAACGCCCAGGAACGCCCAAGAACGCCCAAGAACGCCCAGGATCGTAGCCGTGGGCGCAAAACTAAGAACTAGTCTTGGTCGCCAGATTCTTCCGCGCCGTCGTGGTTGGGTGCGGTGAAGATGTGCATCGAACTGGCGCAGCTGCTGTGCTCGCGACCGGTTGCGCGCATGTCGAAGAGACAGATGACCTCGGTCTTGACGCCCTCTTGAATGTTGGCGATGTAGCGCGACACCGAAGACAACACGAAGTAGATGCCGAGGCCGGCGCCGCTGGACCCCTCGCGAGGTCGACCACCGCTCTCGCGAGCGCGCAGCAAATTGTCGAGGATGGTGTTTTTCTTAAGTTCGCCGTAGTAGTCGACAACGGAGATGCCGAAGTAGCGACCGTCGCATCCGTAACTGATCGTGGCTGCCTTGGGCGCCTCGGAACTGGCGTCCTTCGGGTCATTGCCCGCGGCCGCCGGCGCGTCATAGATGGCGTTCATCAAGAGCTCGTCGGTGACGTTTTCGATCTGGGCAAGGGTCTTGCGGCGCGCGCCCACTTGTTTGGCGAACTCGGCGACCTCGGCGATGGCGTCTCGCTTGTTGTCGTAACCATCGACCTCGCTGATCTGTAGTTGCGCGCCCCAGCTGAGGTACTTATCCAAACCAAAGATGTCGCCCGAAAGTAGCTTCACCGAGGTGACGACCAGCTCGCTCTCATCTGGTTCGGCATCGTCGATGACGTTGTCGAAGGGCTGCTGGCGCATGAGGGCCACAAAATCGTTGTCGGCCAGGGACTCGCCGATGATGATGACCTTGCCCTCGGCGTCCATGACCTGCAGGAGATGAGGCAGGTCAGCGTGTTTGCGACTCTCCTGATCGAGGAAAAGCAGCCTCGGACTCTCGAGCCCATCTGCCGTATTCGCGGCATCTGACAGGGTGTCGAAAAATTCCACTGTCATTCCAGTGGCTTGCAAGCTCCGACGCAAGCGCCGTCGGAGCGACGGATTGCTGATGACGCAAAGCGTCCTCGTGGTGGTGCTAGCTGGTCCTTGCACGTTCTCTAGTATAGAGATCAATTCCGCCATTCCGAAAGAAATGCCTTCGAGTTGGAAAGAATATTCCAAATTGAGGCACTCCACATGGACTGCGATGTGTGCACGTCCTGGTCGACCGCCATGCCGAGTGCGAGCTGGGCCGACACCCTTCGCCCGATCGACCCCGTCGCTCTCGCCTAGATTTCGGTGGCCTAGAAGAGGCGCGAGCATTTCCAAGGATGTTAGGATTTCGGGTCATGGGGGAGCAAACAGGCAACTGGTCGGGGCGGCCCTCCGTGCCTGGATCCGCCGCCAGCCAGGTGCCACCTGTGCCGAACCCGCCGCAAGATCCGGACGAAATCACCAAGAGACTTAGCAGTCCGGGAGTTTCCGCTTCCATCGACTCGCTCACCCAGCATTTGCACGCCGAGCTGGCCGCCTTGCAAGACGCTGGCGCCGAGGCCTCGACGCTGGCCGACATGCATGCTCGCTTGGCGCTCTTGGGACGCAACACGGATCAAGAGGTCAGCACCGTCCTCTCGCATTGTGAAGACGCAGGCAGTCACCCGCTGGTTTTGGAGATTCTCCGAGGCCTTGCCAATGGTTCTACCGACAAGGATGGCTTCGCGAACATCGCCAGCGCGCTCGAAAATCACGCGCACGCTCTTGGCGGCTCGACGCTGGCCAATGTGCAATCGAGCCTGGCGGACGCGTGGTTGTATCGCTTCGAGGTCGCCGATCGCGCCTCCGAATTGGCCGCCAATGCCATTCCCGCCCTGAGCGGAAGTGCGCAGCTGAGCGCCCAAAATACCTACGTAATATCGCTGGCATTGCTCGAAGATTGGTCGGAGCTTGAGGCTTTTCACAGCACCGGCAACGATCCGGGCAACACCGCCGCTGCCGCCCAGGTGGCATGTGATCGATTGCAGGATCACGCTCGTGCACTGGAGCTTGCCGAGAAGCTGCGCGGGCAAGCAGGCGAACTCGGTCTTTACGGCTCGAGTCTGGAAATTCAACTGCACTACATGATGGCCTCGGGAGCGGAAGAACTCGCCGACTGCCTCGGTCGGCGCGTTGCCACCCTCGAAGAGCAGGCACCCAGCTCGGCGGAACTGAGCGCGACGCGCTTTTCGCTGGCCGAGGCCCAAGAGCACGGTGGCGAGGCCGAGAGCGCGCAACAAATCTTTGCGGAGTTGACCTCCAAGACCGGCTGGTCGACCTCAATAGCCCAGCTCAGTGCCTTGCGCGTCGCCACCAAGCGGCGCGACTGGCACACGGTGGTGAGTCAGCTCGGCAAGCTGGCCACCCTTGCCAAAGAAGAGCCCCTGGCGACCTCGTACGGCCGTCGCCGAGCGGAGATCCTCGAGCACGCCCTCGGCAAGAAGTCCGATGCACTCAAGGCCTGGCAAAAGCTCTTCGCAGCGATTCCCACCGATGCCGGGCTCGTTCGCCATCTGCAGCGCTTGCTCATGGACTCTCCCAAAGAGCTCCTCGAGCAGCTCGAACAATTCGCGCAAGCCAATCGCAGGCAAGAAGCCGAGCTTTTGCGCAAGGCGGCAGCGGTGGCCGAATCCAGGGTTGGCGATCTGGGCGTGGCAGCGACCCTGGCCCGCCGGTGTGCCGATTCGAGCAAGCTTAGCTCGGATCTTCACGAAATCGCCCGCATCGCCAGTCGACAGGGCAAGCCGCACACCGTCGCCAAGGTGTTTCACGAGATTGCAAACCTCGAGGTCGATGAGCGAGTCGTTGGACCGCTCCTGCTCATGGGCGGACTCTACGAACTTATCGCAGGCCGCGAGCAAGAGGCCATCGCGCTCCTGAGCGAGGCCGCGCGCCGCTCACCTCGCGATCTGGCGATCCACCTCCTGG
>JAHEAK010000333.1:0-1235 GCA_024642805.1 Kofleriaceae bacterium
GTCGGCGAGCAGCGCGTTGCCAGCGACATCCGTTACGCCCATGCCAATAACCACTTCGTAGTAGGTGGCGGTCTCGTAGGTGTCACCGAGGTCGATGAGCACCTTGGAGGAATCCGTTGGCTCGATGGTCGGGGTGATGGCAACAGCAACACCGTCGACAGCTGGGGTGCCAGCTGGAACCGAAGGCGTACCGTCTTTGGTCATGGTGATGTTGCTGAGCGTGGCTGGAGCCACTGGGCCGTTGAAGTCGAGAGTGATGACACCCATCGGCGCGTTGTTTTGGCCGTTGGAAGGGGTCGACGATGCCAGGTCAAAGGCGCCGGTCGTGAAGCTGACCGAAGCGGGGGCTGGCAGCGAGCCACCGAGGAGATCTTTGAGATCCGTGCTGACGTTGATGACGTACTCGGTGTTTGGAGTGAAGTCGGCACCGAGGTCCCAGACCACCGAGGTCAGGTCGTCCTCTTGTGGCATGGGCGTAATCGGTACGTCGACGCCATCGGCAGTCATCGTGATGGCGTCAACCGTCGTGGCGTCGATGTTGGCGTTGAAGGCCACCAGGATGAAGCTCGAGGTGTTGAGCCGCACGTTGGTGCTCATGTTGGTGGGCGCCGAGGCGGTGAGCTTGAGGGGCTCGGAGCTGAAGGCGATGAGCGAGGTATCGCCGTCGGCGCAGCTGTTGTCGATGCTGCCACCCTCGGGGGCGCACACCTTGTTGCCATCGTAGTCGACGACTTCTGGGTGGAAGGTGATGCCGCAAGAGGCGCCGGTGCGCAGACCAATGTTGGTCAGCGGGCGAGCGACAATCGCAGGACCGAGGCCACGGAACCCGAGGCTTGGGTTGGATGGGAAGGTCTGGTTGCCAGAGGGGCTCCAGAACGAGGTATCTGGATCGAGCGGAATCTCTACGCCGTCACAGGTGAGAGTAATTCCGAGCTCGGCAACACCGTTGTCTGGGTCGCCGTCGTAGTCGATCATGCGCAGGCGATCGGGAGCGAGATCCTCGTTCTCGTCGAAGATACCGATAGGCGTGCCATCAGAGGCCAAACAGACCTTGGTGCAGTGGATGAGAGAGTCCACGGGACCGGCGCAGTCGGCGATGTCGTCAGGCGTCGTTCCGTTGGGAATGCGGCTGAACGAACCGTCGGCGCAGCCCAGCTCCTCGAGGGAGTTGCCGCGGATTTGCTCATCGAGAATGACGCGAATTTCCTGGGCGCCGAGGGCAATGGCGGTCTGCA
>JAHEAK010000333.1:1245-6144 GCA_024642805.1 Kofleriaceae bacterium
CCTCGAAGAACTCAGCGGGATGGGTGCCGAAAGCCAGCTGGCCAGCCAGAATCCGATCAGAGGTGCCCACGGTCACCTTCTCGGTGACAAGCACCTGACGGACCATAGGAGGACCAGCGGGATTGAGATCCTCGTTGCTGGCAGGAGCGTCGCAAGACGCCGACAAAGCAGTGGCACCGAGAATCAGTAGCCCCGCCATCATGTTCTGGAGTGTTGAACTCGTTCCAGATTTTGTAGTCCTCAACATTACCATTCGCTCCTTCCAAGGAGTGTTCGCGTTGTGCGTGTCCGAGTTGTGCCGAAAGCTGCCACAAAGCAGCCAACCTTGGCGCGGTCGCCTTTTACAAAGGCCCTCGAATGGTTGTCAAGGGAACTGTGGGAAGCCCCCAACCGATGTGCCTCTGTAAACATTCCCGTGGTGTTACCACTGGCAACTCAGCTCCCAAAGGTCCATGAGCTGACCTCAAATGACAGAGAGCACAACCCTCGTCGCGTGTGGTCGCGACCGCCCATCTCGATCCGCGATAGCGCTGCGGTGTCGGTGACTTGTCCCTCTTGCCGGGTGGCGATCTCGCGAGGAAAAGCCTCCTGCTCTTCCCACAATTTTCGCCGCCGAGGCCCCAAAAGAAAACGGCTCCCTGAGGAGCCGTCTGTTAGTCGATGACAGATCGCAAACTCTCGCTGCCAGGCTTGGAGATCGCTCCCAACCGGCGCCAGCCTTTAGGGAGTCGCTGGAGCTGCGCCTGGTACTGCGGCGTTCTTGTCGCGCTTCTTGAGGGCGATCTTGACCACCTCGCGGACGCTGTTAGTGCCCTCCTGAGTCACTTTGCCAACGCCCTTGATGGTGTCCATGACGCTGACCACCTGCTCCCAGGGGACCCCATCCTCGAAATCGGCAAAGACCGTCTTCTCGGAAGCCACGTCCTTGAGGCGCGAGCGGAGCTCCTTGGCCAGCTGGGGCCGTTGTACGTTGGTCGAGTTGACGCCATCGGAGATGTCGACAGTGCCGTCGACGAGCGCTTTGACGATGACCTGCGTCGAGACCACGGAGACCTCGTCGGCCTCCAGATCGCGGGGAATCTCGATGGTGATGCTACGCATCATGACGGGCATGGTGACCATGAAGATGACGAGCAAGACGAGCACGACGTCGACCAGAGGGGTCACGTTCATCTCACTCTTGGGTCCGCCTTTGGAACCGCCGGCTGAAATACCCATGACTACTCCTTTCGCTCCTCAGTGCCCAAGTCGATGCTCTCTGCGTGTAGCTCGTTGAGCGCCATGATGAGCGGGTATACCTGGCCGTAGGGAATGTCTGGAGAGACCTTCACCAGCACCCGGTTCTCGCCCGAGCGATCGACGTCACCGCCCAGTTTGGCGTTGCTGGCGCGCAGCTCTTGCCACATTTGCTGCACGCGCTCTTGCACGTCGGCGATCTGGTTGGCTCCCGGTGGAACCTCTTCCTTGTCGACCCAGATCTTGCCGTACTGATCCACAGCCACGATGGGCTCGTGGTTGTCGTTTGGCTCCAGGTGGTATTCGGTCTGCGGCAGCTTGACCTCGTGGCCGCGCGCCAACATGGGCCCGATGACCATCATGATGATGAGCAGAACCAGAACCACGTCGACCAGCGGGGTCACGTTGATCTCGTTGCGCACATCGTCCAGCTTCACAGGCTTGGCTGTGAACCTGGCGCCTTTTTTGCCGCCGCCGGCCATGGGCTAGGCTCGTCCCTCGCGAAGCACGAAGTCGATGAACTCGGAAGACACGTCGCTCATGTCGACCACCATCGACTCCACGCGGCCCGTGAAGTAGTTGAACGCGATAGCGGCGGGAATGGCGACCAGAAGGCCGGCTGCCGTTGCAAAGAGTGCCTCGGCGATGGCTGGTCCGATGATGTCGAAACCGCCGCCGCCCTTGAGCAGACCGAAGGCGCCGATGATACCGATGACCGTTCCGAGCAGACCGACGAAGGGAGCGATGGAAGCGATGGTGGCGAGACCGCCAAGGCCCTTGCGCAGGTTGGAAATCTCGCGCTCCTTGACGCGCTCGAGGGAGCGATTGACGGAGTCGACGATGTCGAAATCACCGACGTCGTGAGGACCTTTTTGCTCCAGGGCCTCGATGCCCTGTTTGTAGGCCAAGAGGCCCGACTCGACGACCTTGGATACAGGGCTCTTCTGATGGCGCTTGGCGGCGGTGATGGCCTCGTTGAGCTGATGCTTGCTGAGGTAGTCACGCAAGGCAAGAACGTAGCTGTACGACTCGCGCGCGCCCTTGAAGTAGGTAAGCCCGCGCTCGATCATCACGAAGATCGACCACACGGACATGATTCCCATGAAGCCCACGATGAACTTGTTGATGGTTGGGGCATGTTCCCAGACTTCGATAAGACTAAATTCCATGGCTTGCTTCCTGTTCCTGTGAAAAGCGCGTAGCGCAGTGCTAGCGGTGCTGACTCGTTATTGCGGGATGTAAATGAAGGTGCTGGAGGTGCAAACCGGCACTGCTTTGCCGTTGACCATGAAGGGCCGGTACTTCCAACCCTGCATCTTGCTCTTGATCTTGGCGTCATAGGTGGGAAAGCCGCTGCTCTTGAGCATGTTGAGGCTCTTGACGCTGCCGCCCGCGTTGAGACACATCTTGACCACCGCGATGACTCGCTCGCCCTTGCGCGCGATCTGGGTGGCCACGTCGTTTGGCGGTTGAATCTGTGGATCACCCGAGACGCGCTGGGCCTCGAGGGCCACTTGTGGAACCACCTTGGGCTCGTCGATGGGCGGAGGAGGAGGATCGCCGCCTAGCACACCGCCGAGTACGCCGCCTTCGACACCGCCGATGACGCCGCCGACCACGCCGCCTTCGACGCCGCCTTCCACGCCACCCTCGACGCCTTCGACCTCATTGTCGTCGTTGGAGTCCTCGACCTTGGGCTTCTCTTTGCGCTCGTCGATCTGGGTCACTTCTTTGACCTTCTTGACGGTGACTTTCTTTTCGATCTTCTTGCTCTTGCCACCGGCTGGCGGAGGCGGCGGTGGCGGCGCAGACAGGCTGGCCGTACTCGAGCGCGTGGGTCGATCGATCTCGCTGATCGTCCACCAGCTCTTCACGAGCAATGCGCCACCGGCAAAGACGTGCAGGAAGACGGCAGCGAGCACCAGCTCGGCGGTCCAGGCACCTGACTTGACGGTTTTCGCTCCGACGTAATTGTCAAACATCGCGCCTACTCCTTGCTCTCATCGGCATGAGGGGCCGCCGGCGCTTGCGCCTTGTCGGTGGGAAGATCGGGCTGGCCTGCCTTGTCGGCACCGGCGGGTGCCGCGCTGTGGCTGGCGGCGGCGGCTTTGTCAGCCAGGGCTTTGCGCTGCATGTGGTGATAGCGCTGCGAGGCCATATCGAGAGAACGAGCCCAGCCGGTTTCCTGTGCTAGCGAGCGGAACTGATAGATCGTGGCCATCAAGCTGTGAATGTTTGCGTTGTCGGGCTGCAGAGCCAGAGCCATCTGCAGCGCTTGCAGACCGGAGTCCGCGATCGCCAGGCGCTCTTCGTCGACAACACTCATCTTGGAAATGCGGCTGTACTGCAGCTGGCCGATTTGAACCAGTGCCAGGACCTTGTCCTTGGGATCGCTTGCCAGCTCGACGCGCGCGTAGTCGTAGGCAAGGGCTTCGTCGTAGCGGCCGGCCATGCGCTCGATGGAGCTGAGCTTGGCCAGAGCGCGCGGATCGTCTGGGTGCTCGCCACGCACCTTCTCCCAATAGGCTAGCGCCGTGTCTGTCTGATCAGAGTCGAGCCAGACCGTGGTCAGAAGCTCGATGATCTCGTCGTCCTTGGGATGGTGCTTGAGGTAGGCCTGAAAGTGCTCGGAGGCCTGCTCGGCGTAGCGCTTGTTGGCGGCGGTGTCGATGCCGGGCTGGAAGGCCACGAAGGCGGCGACAGCCAGGTTGTGGTGCGCGGTGTCCAGCTCGTGAGCGGACAGCGCGTCCTCGTAGAGCTTGATGGCCTCGGAGTACCTGCCGTCCTGGTAGAGCTTGTCGCCCTTCTGGATGGTGCGGCGAGCTTCGAGTTCCGAGCAGGATGCCAGAAAAAACAGGCAACAAGTCGCTGCAATCATTGCGACTATTGCTTGGGCACTACGACTGCTTTGGGGCATCGGGCGCGGACTATAGCCAAAAGTTCTCAAGGTGCACAATGTCAATGTGGGAAGAGCTCGGGAAGATCTGCAGAGCTCCTGCTTACAACGCGCAAACGGGCCAAGGCATCTACTCCCGGCTCACAAAAGCTAGCAAGCGCGAGAGCATGCGAGCCTTGGTCGCAATCCGGACAGCCAATCCGGACAGGGGATCGGCCCAGCATTCGGCGCCTGCGCCCGCAGCCTTCAGAGATCGTAGGGAAAGGTCATGGTGTGCGCCTCGGCGTCTCCGGCCCCAGCCACGACCTGCTCATGACCGAGCATGACACCCTCGATGCACTCTTTGAGCTTCTGGTCTTCGGCAAGGCCTTCGGTGGAAACCTCCAGCTTGTCGACCCGCAAGTTCTCGTCGTGGATCGAAACCGTGAGCACGGTCTGCGCCTTGGCGCCCTCCGGTGCATCAGCAGCAAACTTCGCGATGCAATCTTGCATGGCTGGGCGAAGCGACTTGCGAACAGCGGCCAAGGTCTCAGGCTGCACCGGCGAGATGCTGCGAGGCAAGGTGACACGTCGCTCGTAGTTGTCTTCGACCGAGCTTGTGCGGTGATCGCGAACCGTCGTTCCGTCGTTGCGCACGTAACTGCGAGTTTCTCTGTTTTCGGCACTCAGGCGAGCCCTAGTTCCCGACATGCGCACCGGGGCCGGCACCCCACGAGCACTGCGTGTTGGCGAGTCACCCGCTTGGTCACTCGATCCCGACTGCGACT
>JAHEAK010000334.1 GCA_024642805.1 Kofleriaceae bacterium
CAGCGCGGCCAACAAGGGTGTGAGCCACTCGGCGGTGGCGCTGGGCGCACCGTCGGCATCGAGGAGCCCGCCATACCAGCGCTCACGGCCCACACCCATGTAGAGGTTGAAGGCGTGCACACCACCGGCAAGGGCACCGAGCATGACGTTGCGCTGATCCTCCTCGCTCATGATCGGAAACCAGGGCGGACCGCCGAGACCGAGCTCGGGCGCGAAGGCAAGCTCGCTCGACGAGGCCAGGTAGTTGGCCCGCTCGCGCACGCGTCGATAGCCGCTGGCCACGTCGTAGACATCCATGCCGACGACGCCGCCGATGGCTCTGGCGGCATCGGGCCCGTGGCACAGAGCAGGGCGACTCGGCGGCAAATTGTGATAACGGGCGACCGATCCCAGGCCGCCCTCGATGAGCATGTCAGTGATCCAGCCCAGTGAGCGGGCCACGTAGCTCTCTTTGAAGCGTAGCCAACTAAGAACAACACCCAGTTCATCTTCCCGATACTCGGTGGGCGCGGGCCTGTCGTCGAACTCGCGCCACCAGCGCAGGGCATCCGGGTGGTAGTCGCTATCGAAGGCCGCCAGTCGCCAGAACATCTGCATCTCGTTGTCGACTTGCAGCGCGACGATGGGCCCATGCGGATGCAAGCGCGCGGCAACCTGCTCGGCAAAGGCGCTCAGCCATTGCTTGACTTCGGCTTGAAACTCGCTGGAGGCGTAGGATGGCACAGGGAAGAACTTGGGCGGCGCCGGCAACCACAGCGGCGTGCCGCGCGCGCTTCGGGCCAGCAGGGATTTTTGGGCGAGCACGCGCTCGGGAAAGCCAAAGTGCGTCAGCTCGGCATTGATGTGCGGACCGGGGCGCAGCATCAGATGCAGGCCCGCGGCTTCGACCTCGTCGATGAAGGCGCGCACATCGCGCGGGCCCGTGAAGTCGAAAACCCCTTTGCTGCGCTCATGCACCGACCAGGGCACGTAGCTCGAGATGATGTTGATGCCGATGTCCTTGAGGGCAGCCAGTGCCTTGCCCCAGCTCTCGCGCTCGCTGCGCCAGTAGTGAAACTCGGCGCTGTGAATGGGCAGACAGCTGCCATCGGCAAGCTCGATGCCCTGAGCGCGGAAGCGAGTCGACATGGCTAGGCGGCGCTCGGACCGGCGCTCGGGCCGGCGATATGTTTCCAGCCACCACCCGCTTGCAAGACGAAGCGCGAGGGCCCCCAGGCCAGTGGGTGATCGGCGGCCATGGGCAAGGATGCGCCATTGCCAGCGCTCAGGTACTCGGCATCCCAGGGCATGAGCAAGGTGAGGCCCTCGGCGCTGGCGCAGGCGCGCGGCAAGATGGCGTGGGCGTGGGCCTGGCCCTTGCGCGCAAAGGCCAGCATGCCCGCGATGCCAGCCTTGGAGGGCTCGACAAGCTCGAAGAAGGTGCGCAGCTGCGGCGGCGGCAAGTGCAGCTCGGTGGCTCGCTCGAGGGCTTCCTCTGGGCTCACCCAGACTTCGTCGACGGTCTCGCGATTGTCTGGCGAGGCAACCTGCCCTTTTGGCATGGTCGCCATGAAGAACTGCGCGCTGTAGCGGCGCTTCTCGACGGAAGGCGTGATCCAGTGCGCGTAGTACTGCATGGTCTCGAGCTGCAAGGGCCGCTGGCCCAGGGTCTGCGCGAAAGGCTGCTTATCGACATTGAGCGTGTGCCGCCAGGCTTCGCGCTGCGCCTCGTTGCTGCCTTCGGCGAGCAAGACGCCGGCTTCCTCGAAGAGCTCGCGGGCGGCGGTAAGGCGCAAGTCGTCCTCGCCCTCCTCGGCGATGCCGCCCGGGAAGACGTAGGAAGAGGACATGAAAGAGGCGTTGCGGTGGCGGCGCAAGAGATAGATCTCCACGGCGCGCGCGCCCTCGCGCATCAAGATCACACTGGCGGCTGCTCTTGGTTGCACGTCTTGACCTTGTGCCATGGCAGGACCTTATCATGGGGGCACCGTGGCAATGAGCAAGAGAGAGGTCGCCCTCATCGATCTGGGTCGGCAGCACGCCGAGCTGCGATCGGAGATCGATGGCGCCATCGCCGGGGTCATCGATTCCGGGCAGTTCATTCTCGGGCCGGAGGTGAGCGCGTTTGAGAGCGAGCTTGCCAAGGCTTGTCACAGTAAGCACGCGCTGGGCGTGTCCTCGGGCACGGATGCCCTGCTGGTCGCACTGATGGCGCTCGGCATCGGTCCTGGCGATGAAGTCGTCACTACCGCCTTTAGCTTTTTTGCCACCGCCGGCGTCGTGGCTCGCCTGGGGGCCAAGCCAGTCTTTGCCGACATCGAGGAGCACAGCTTCAACCTCGATCCCGCTGCCGCCCTGGCCAAGCTCGGCAACGCGACGCGCGCGATCTTGCCGGTCAACCTCTACGGTCGCCTGGCGACGCTGCCACAGGCCGATGTCGCCATCATCGAGGACGCCGCGCAGAGCATCGGCAGTGGTCCCGTGCGCGGGCTGGCGGCCTGCTACAGCTTCTTTCCCACCAAGAACGTCGGCGCTCTCGGCGATGCCGGTGCGGTAGTCAGCGACGACGAGGACTTCGCCGATCGCGTGCGTCTCTTGCGCACCCATGGCGCGCGTCCCAAGTACGTGCACGCCATGGTCGGTGGCAACTTTCGCATCGATGCCCTGCAGGCCGCCGTGCTGCGCGTCAAGTTGCGCCACTTGCAAAGCTGGACGAAGGCGCGCCAGGACAATGCCGCGCGCTACCGAGAGCTCTTCGCCAACGCGACGCTGCCCGCGAGCGTGCGCATTCCCGCGCACAGCGAGGATCACGTCTATCACCAGTTCACCATTCGCACGCCGCGCCGCGATGAGCTGCAAGCCGCCCTCAAAGCCGCCGGCGTCGCCACCGAGATCTACTATCCCCATCCTCTGCACCTGCAAGAGTGCTT
Organism: Kofleriaceae bacterium; assembly: GCA_024642805.1. Classification (GTDB taxonomy): domain Bacteria; phylum Myxococcota_A; class Polyangia; order Haliangiales; family Haliangiaceae; genus NORP324. Next base: position 2,910 of record JAHEAK010000334.1, read on the forward strand.
TGCCGAGCTCGGCTATCGCGAAGGCAGCTTGCCGCACACCGAGGCCGCCGCCCGCGAGTCCTTGAGCTTGCCGATCCACGCCCACCTGCAGGAAGACGATCAGGCCTACGTCGTCGAGCAGATCGCGGCCTTCTTTCGCTAGGGACGCGCCTGGCAGGATTTGGGAGCCGCCGCCACTCACAGCGACTGCGGTACCGCTAGCGCTATGCCTGGCAACGCTCTTTGATAGCCACTTGCGCGGCACAGCTGATCGCCGCCGCAACGAGTCGCACGGACGCTACCAATAGATGTGATGCCGCAGCGCATGACGGGCCGCGCGCAGCAGTGCTCGCGGGCGCGGCAATCGGCGCGGCAAGTCGACACGACCGACGATGGAGTGCATGGTGGCGCGGCCAGGCCCTCGTGCGCTCGGCGCGTCACCGATGTGCAGAAACCAGGCACGACTCGGTGCGATGAGAGCGATGCGATGGAGCATGAAGCCCTCACTGCCCTCGTAGACCACGACATCGCCGATCCGGTAGTCGGCCAGCGGCCGGGCGCGCGCGCGCACCTTGTCGCCGACGTGAATCGTTGGCTCCATCGAGCCGCTATTGCAGGTGAATTCCGCGCCAGCCGGCGTCGCCGCCAACTCGCGCAAAAGGGCCCGCCGTTGTGTCTCGTGCATCACTTGACCTATGCTCGCCTTCGCAGTATCAGGCCTTACTGCACCGACTGCAGCCCCCATTCTACCTTGAAATTCGCGAGCAACATCCTCTGGGCGGGCCTGCTGAGCGCCTGCACCTTTGACTCCAGCGCCCCCAATCTCGCCCTGTCTGACGGTGGCAACGGCGGCGACGCCAGCCTCGAGGACGGCGGGAGCGCCGACGCCGACCTGCCTCCCGAAGGTCGCCGGCACTTGCAGCTTAGCGAAGTCAAGACCACCGGCTCCGGCACCGAGTTCATCGAGATCTTCAACCCGACCGATGCCAGCATTGGCCTGGGCGACTACTACCTGGCCGACAACAAGAGCTATCCCTTCTTGGCCGGCGCCTTTGGAGCCGGGCCAAGACCTACGGTTAGCAACGTCGACTTCATCGCGCGCTTTCCCGACGGCGCCAGCATCGCGGCCGGTGCTGTGCAAGTCATCGCCGTGCGCCCAAACGATTTCGTCGGTCTCTTCGGCGTCGCCGCCGACTACGCCATCGCCGGCCAGGGCGAGCCGGAAATGCGCACCGCCTACCCCTCGAGCATCGGCGCGCAGTGCAGCCTCACCGACACCGGCGAAGTCATCACACTCTTCTATTGGGACGGCGCCGCCGACCTCGTCGTGGACATCGACATCGTCAACGCCGGCGCCGAGACCCGCGACGACAACAACCTCGTCGTCAAGACCGACCTGAGCGTCGACGGCCCCGACTCCGGCAGCGTCGTAAGTGTTTATCTGAAGGACCTCGCCACCCTTGGCCCCATGCCAACCTCGATCGACAACACCCAGAGCTACCAGCGCATCGCCCCCGAAGCCGGCGCCGAACAACAAAGCGGCCCCGGCAACGGCATCTTCGGCCACGACGAAACCAGCGAAGACACCGCCCTCACCTGGGCCATCGGCAACACCCCCACCCCCGGCAGCGTGAGCGGCCTGAGCGGCGGCAGCTAGCCACGGGCGTTGTGCGGCTTTAAGCTAAGACTTGAGTGGCTAGCTGACGCGCGGAACGATGAAAGCACACACACACAGCCGAGCCCCCTTCGAGGAGCTTGCGGACAGGGTGAGTGCACTCCGGTCGCAGATGAGTTTTGCCGAGGCGGCAGCAAAGGCGCTTGAGGAGATCAGGCCGTGGCAAAACTTCTCGATGGAGGAGCTGGTATCGGAAATCGCGGCTTCCGGAACCATAGCCAAGCAACAAGATCTCGACTCGACCTTTGGGAATCCAGCCGTCACCCTGGCGCATCGAGGTGATTTTCATGTGCAGCTGCTTTCGTGGCGCGACGGAACCACATCGATCCACGAGCATGCCTTCGAAGGCGCTTTCTGTGTGCTATCCGGCGCGAGCGTTCACACCACGTATCGCTTCGAGTCCGATACAGCGCCGCTAGCGGCGGTCATGGGAGGAAGCCTTCGCTTCGTGAACACGGAGCTACTCGAGCCGGGCGAGGTCCGCAGCATTTCTCGTGGCGCAGAGCTCATTCATTCAGTGTTCCATCTGGCCCGACCGAGCATTAGTCTGGTTGTGCGAACCAGCTTTGACGACACATCGCGCCCACAATACGAGTATGTAGACGGACTCGCAGTCGACTCCTTTCGTCGCGACGCCCTCGAGTTGCGCAAACTTCAGCTCTTGGATCTCTCGCTCGACTGTTATCCGAATCAACAGGAGAAGGTCGTTGACGGCATTCTGGCGTCATCGAGTGCCTGGCTGGCCTATCGAGTGCTCGAGCTTTCCGCGTTGCGGCTCGGCAGTTTTGCCAGCCTTCGTCACCATCTCCCTGCCCTGAAAGCAAAGCATGGCGAGGTTGCCGAGTCCTTCGAGAGGGCTGTCCTGAGTCGGCTCAGACTCGCGAATATCGTAAATCGCCGCTGCATCGTCGCCGACGAAGAGCACCGCTTCCTGCTCGCCCTCCTGATGTTGCTCCCCGACCGAAGCTCCGTGCTCGAGCTTGTGCGAGAGCGACATCCAGATCTGGACGCCCCGGAGCTGGTTGTACGCTGGTTGCGAGAACTTGCTGCGAAGGACTGTGAAGCGCGTTGGGGTCCCAACCCTCTTGGTTTCGAGATCGATGATGCCGCCGAAGAATTCCTGCTTTGCATTCTTCTCGGTGACTCGATCGAGACTGCTGCAAGCAAGGCGAGCCAGAGTCCTTCCAGGCAGGCAGAGCTCGCCCTGGTCGTCCCGCGACTCTCGTTGCTGCGGCCCCTCTTTGTGTGAGAGTAGCTAGCCCTTTGCCACCAGCACGCCCAAGGCTGAGCTGCACATGCTACGCCGAGCTGCGCTTCTGAAAGATTCTGTGCGAGCGGTGCAGTTCTGAGAGCCGACGATTTGTGCGAGAGAACATCGGTCGTTGCTGGACGAATTCAGTGTCGCCCTTTGCTGCACGGTATCGACTAAAGATGCTGGTATCCGAAAAGCGATAGTCGGTGCCGTCGACAATGAGGTAGCCACCAGGGCGAAGGTAGCGATCGAGCTCGCTCAGCTTTTCATCGAAGCGAGCGAAGGGATAGAAACGGCTGCTGTCGAGGGTCTCGGATC
>JAHEAK010000335.1 GCA_024642805.1 Kofleriaceae bacterium
GAGGTGACTGTCGAGGCCGATGGCTACAAGCGATACGAGGCAGAAGTGGCGATTTCCGCCGGCCTCACCGAGGAATTGAGTATTAGTCTTATTCCTAGCGGCGGCGGCGGTGGCGGCGGCGGTGGCAGCCCTGGGCGCATTTCCAAGATCGCTTTCGTGGGCGGCGCCCTGGTGACCGCCGGATTGGGCTTTGGTATTGCCTACTCGGGTCTGCAAGTCCGCGGCAAGCTCACGGACGACAAAGAGGCTCGCTGGAATGACCTCTCCACTGGCAACCCCGATGCCTACAATGCCATCACCGAGGGGGCAAATGGCAGAACGGTCCCCGGCTCGTGTGAGAAGGCCGAGCGCTATGACGGCCAGGGCGACGCGAGCCTCACAGCTTTCATCAAGGCGTGCAAGGCGGGTGAGGACGGTGCCACCACCACCAACCTCTTCATCGCGGGCACGGCGGTTGCTGCGCTAGCTACGATGTACTTTGGCTACCACGGCTGGATCATCCACGGCGAGCGCCAGAGCCAAGAGCGCGACAGCAAGAATGACGATCGTAAGAAGAAGTCGAAGGGACGACAAGTCGTCGTGGTGCCGCAGTGGACCAAAGAGTCTCTGGGCGCCGGCCTGAGCATCGAGTTCTAGCTCGTCGAATCTTGCACGCTCGCGGCGCTGCCAAGTTAGAGCTTTCGAAGCTTGCAGCCTTGGTCCATCGAGCGCTAGAGCAGGTTGATGAGGCCGACGTTGGCGCCGCCCGGGTAGCCGTAGCTCACGAAGCTGTCCCAGCCCCACACGACTAGGCCGAAGGGTTGACCGCCCACGGCTTCCAGCGTGTGCACGCCGTCGTCTTGAAAACCGGTCTCGCCGGGATGTGGTTCAGAGAGCGGGCAGCGAATGGCCTGGTACTCGACCAGCGAGCTACCCTGCTCGATCTCGCCGACGATCTCGTACTCGCAGCCAGGGATGACCTCGAGCAGCGGCAGGCTGTCGTAGAGGATCTCAGTGCCCGCGGGCACGGCCAATAAGAGAAAGTCGAAGGCGTACTTGTTGGGCACCAGGAAGAGGTACTTCTCGCGCCACTGTTCGATGGGTGGCAGAAGGATCAGTGAGGGGTCGCCACCAGGCGGGCGTTCGCCGCCGGGCAGGGTCGAAGGGATGCCCGTGGTTTGTTGCGAGCCTGGCACTTGGGCCACCGCGATAGGCGCGTTGGCGGTGATGGTGAAGTCGCGCTCGGCTTCGATGAGCACGGCCTCGCCGCGCTGCAGGGAGATGCGATCGTTTGGCGGCGGCAAGTTGGTGTAGACCCGGGTGTCCTCTTTGGTGGCCATGACCCGCCAGTACTCGGGCTCGTCATCGACCACGCCCACGTCCCAACCCGCTTCGGCCACGTAGCGCGATCGCGAGGGAGTCTTGACCGCGACGAACTTGCTGCCATAGGCGCGCTCGGGAAAGACCTGCTGCTCGAGATGATCGGCGCAGCAGCTGCGCTCGAGGAAGCTCTCGAAGTAGGGCGAGTCGGAGGCTTCGCTGCCGATGAAGACCGCGATGGGTTTGTCGGGGTTGTCTGAGAACAATTCTGTACCGGTAAAATCGCCGTTGAAGCCATCGGTCTCGAGGTTGATGACCTCACCGCGCCGCATGCTCAGGATGAGCTCGCCCCCTGCCTCGGTGGCGGGAATGTCAGCGCCGCCCAGGATCTTGGTGGTGAGATGCACGACCACGGTGGTGTCGTCTTCGCTGGCCACGATGGTCAAGAAGGCGCGCAGGTCGATCGTGCCGTTGGTGAAAGGATCCGAGGTTAGTGCCAGCGTCTGCGGCCAGCCGAGCACCAGGTAGCGATCGTCGAGGGCCGTGGTCGGCAAGAGCAGCGAAGCGTCGTTGGAGAAGACGTTGACGTTTTCGAGAGGATTGAACTGGTAGGCGATGAGCGGCGCGCTCGAGCTGACCCGATAGCCATGCATGGAGCGGAAGGTGCCAGGGCCGTCATTGAGATTGGGGGCCGAGGAGCCGTCGAGCTCGCGAGGATCCAGATCGATGATGGCCAGGCCGCCCGGCGAGACGCGGATATCCTCTTCGACCTTGGCGAACTCACCAACCGTGCAGCCGATGTTGGGATTGAGCGCGTCTTGTTCGGTGCAGAAGATTTCCACGTCGACCTTTGCGTCGACCTCGCTGGCGTTGGAGAGCACGACCGAGAACTGTTGTGCCGAGGCCGCGCCCTGATCGGCGACCACCGCGTTGTCGAGATCCACCGCCCAGTACTCGCAGCCCTCGTAGCTGCGGCTCTGCTCGGCCAGGGTGCAGGCGTTGATGCACTCGCCGTTGTTGCACACATCGGCGATGTCGGCGTCGCAGGTAGCAATGCGATCGGCGCCCGTGCCTTCCGGGTTGCAGCGGACGATGTCGAAGCCCTCGCAGCTGCGCGAGTTGGGCACGCAGGTGCGACAGCCAGTGCCGAGCACGCAGATCTCACCGCTCTCGCTGCAGGCCTGCTTCTCCACCCAGCGCTCGCCGTTGTCGGAACAGATCTCGTAGCTGTTCTCCGCGCAGCGGTTCTCGCCCGGATCACAGATGGCGTTCGGGCTTAGGCTGTCTTTGCAACCCGCAACCAGCGCGCCGCTCGCTAGGGCGAAGGAAAGCGTACCCAGTAGGAATCGGCGGCGTATGCGCTCCAATAGCTGGCCCTCAAGTGTCGGTAGTTGAAGTCGTCGAAGCTCAGCTCCGGGATTTGAATGCTGTAAAACGTCCAGCTGACGTCTTTGTCGGTGGGAAAGAGCGGCACGTTCTTGTCGCTCAAGTCGGGAATCGGTGAGAGCAGGGCGCTGCCGCGCGAGAACATGCGCAAGAGCTGAGTGCCCTCTTCGTCGGAGAACTCGTGCATGTGAAAGGTTGGCAAGCCGGTGGCGGGCGCTTCGTTTTCGATCAGCACCGAGAGCGCGCTGGCCAGCGAATCGGGCGCTGGATCGATGGGCCGAGGCGTGCCCAGAAAATCACCAATGGTGATGGGCAGCGAGACATTGGTGATGGCGCTGGCGATGCGCACCGAGAAGGGACTGTTGCCGGCCTCCGAATAGGCGCCGACGATGAAGCTGTAGCTGGCATCGGCGAGGTTGCCTGTCAGCGGCGCCATGGAGGGCAAGAGGATCGATTGCTCATCATCGGCAAAGCGGAAGGTGCCTGGGCGCAGCGCGGGAGGCGGCTGCGCGGGCAGTCCGTGGGCGTTCATGATGATGACGCCCTCGCCACCAAGATCGATGAAAGGGCGAATCGTGTACTCGATGGGGCCCGCCCAACCGGGGGTGTTGCGATTGGGCGGATTGTCGAGGTCGACCAAGAGCGCGGTGTCGAGAGGAATGTTGACCACGATGTCGACGCCGACAACGGTCTCGCCGGGGCCGACCAGCACACCGCGGGCGACGCCCATGGCAAAGGGCTCGAAGCTGTCGCTATCGGTGTCGTAGAGGCCAGCCATGGCCACTACCGCCGTCGCCGAAGGACGTGAGAGGATGTTGAACTCCCAGGCGGTCTTGTCAGGATCGTAGCCTTCGTAATCGATGATGACGCCGCCGAAGCTGCCAGAGAAGAGGGTGCGCGCGCTGGTCGCCACGTAGATGCGCTTGACCTCGGAGGGCGTGCGCGGTTCGGGCACGAGGTTCCAGACCGGAGAGCCCAGGCCGGTGGCGTCGCCAAACACGATGTTGCCGAGGATGTGCCCAGACTGTGGACCGGGCGGCAGGGTGCCGGGCGGCGGCGGCGGAGGCGGTTGCCTGAGCATGATGGTGATGTCGCGAGCGTCGTAGCTGACGAAGGCGGCTGTCTCGTAGCCGGGCGCGGCGGCGGTGGTCGTGATCGGGCCGACCAGATCGGCGGCACTGAAGGAAATCTGGCCGAGACCATCGGCGTAGCCCTGCAGGGGCGAGCTCTGCGGATCGCCGATGCTGACGAAGGCGCCGTCGACGCCATTGCTAGTGTTGGCGTCGAGCACGACCACGTTGACATCGCCACTGATAGCGCCGCCGCCCATGCCACCCGCGAATGGATCGGCGGTGGCGAGATAGGAGAAGGCGCGCCGGGCCTCGAAGTAATTGCCTGTCGTGCTCACCTCGACATCAGCGGCACCGGAGGCGTTGGGTGGCGTGATGGCGGTCATGACCAAGGAGCCGACGACGTTGACGTCGGTGGCCTCGATGCCATCGAAGCGCACGCTGGTGCTGCCCTGCGCGAAATCGGTGCCGAAGCCATGGATGGTCACGCGCGTGCCGCCGGTCACCGAGCCCGCGGGTGGATCGACGTAGATGGCCTCGTAGCTGTAGCCCTCAGCCAGGCGCGCGGTCTCCGACCCTTTGCGAACTTCCACGTCAGCGAGGCCCGGCTCGCCGGGTGGCGTTTTGATCAAGATGCGCCGCGAATCGACGAATTCCTGATCGAGGGGCTCGACCATGCGGCCGCCAATGAAGACCTTCGAGTCTTCGGTGAAGCCATTGCCGCGCACAGTGACATCTGTTCCGCCGACGAAAGGACCATTGCCGGGGTCGACGAACTGCACGCGAAAGCCAGCGGGCTGGGCGTCGGCGTAGGAGGCATCGCTGGTGCGCGGGCCGGCATCGCCGTTGGCAATGGCGGAGCTTTGCCCGCAGGCGGCAAGGGAGGCGCTGGTGACGACCGCGCCGAGCCAGAGCAAGAGCAGGAGCCGCGCGAGGAAGTGCGCTCCGCGTTTCGCCCCCGACTCGCACCCGAGGGCGCGGGTGCGCATGCGCTGCGGGTTGGGGAGGCTCACCCTTGCGAGTATGACATGTGGCGAGATGGACACCGGACAGGACTGCCCGCTCTCTGAGCCGGCTCTGGGGCCCGGTCGTTGCCGATTCAAATACACAATGATTTCAGCAGTAAAGGGCGGTGGGCGATCATCGGTGCCGGGATCCTCGGCTGGAGTCGGATCGACGTGCTCCACAGGAGCTCCGACCCTTGGCTCGATGGCCTCTGCACACGCACTCGGGCGGGGTGCGGATCCCGCGACCCGCCAAGCTGGTCACGAGCGCCATCGCGAACCACCTCTTCCTCGAGTGCTTATCGCGCCGAGCCCGGCATAGCGACCATGGCCCTAGCAACTAAGAACTTTGCTAAACTGAAGCACCGGCACACGAGACCGGCCCACCAGAGGGCAGGAACAAAGGCCAGGCACTTGACGCCACTGGCGATGAGGTAGTCACTATGAGCTCGAACGCGGCGTGCTACGCTGCATGGCCTTGGTGTCGTCTCGCGCCTACCGGCTTTTCCCGCTCGCCAGCTGCGCTGTGGCGCTCTGGAGCGCCCCACTGCACGCCGAAGACGCCGCGCCCTTTGTCGTCACCGACTGGCGAGCGCCTGCGGATGTTGACGCAGCCTGTCGCGATAGCGCTCGCTTTGAGGCCCTCGTGCGCGAGCGCCTTGGCGAGTCGCCCGCGCACGAGGGCACGCTACCGGTAGCGATTGCGATCGATCGCCACGCAGGCGAGCTGCGTTTGCTGCTGCGAACCGGCGGCGAGGCGGGCGGGCAACGCGAGCTCGTCGGTGCTGATTGTGAGACCTTGGTAGCGACCGCGGCGCTGGTCCTCAGCCTCGCGCTCTTGCCGGACTACTTCCAAAACGAGCGCCAGGAGGAGGTCGTCACCGAGCAGAGCCTTGCTCGCGGCGTGCAGCTGGGCGATGACGAGACGCCTCGCTCTCTTTGGCGTCGCGCACCAGCGCGTGGCTTCATGGACTCCCTTGCCGACGAGCCCCTCGATGTCGGCGTCGATCTCGTTACGCTTAGTGATCTGGGCACCCTTCCACAGCCGGCGCTGGGCCTGGGCATCCAGGTGCACGCGCAAGCTGCCGACTACCAGCTCGGCTTTCGCCTCAGTCGCTGGATGGAGCAAAAAGCCTTCGTCGAGGCGCTCGAGCCCGGTCGGGGTGGCCGCTTCGATTACCTCGCCGGAACCCTGCAGCTGTGCAAGCGCAGCAAGGCCGCGATCGGTCTGTGCGCGCAGACGACACTTGGTCGCTTGAGCGCAGAGGCCATCGGTGTCGAGCAGCCCAGGACCCAGGTCAACGTCCTGGCAGCCGGCGCTCTCGCCCTCTTTTGGCAGCACGCGGTCGGAACTCGC
>JAHEAK010000336.1 GCA_024642805.1 Kofleriaceae bacterium
CGCCTGATTCCGCGCCAGATTCCGCGCCTAGTCCCGCGCCTAGTCCCGCGCCTAGTCCCGCGCCTAGTCCCGCGCCTAGTCCCGCGCCCAGTCCCGCGCTAGTCCCGCGCCTAGTCCCGCGCCTAGTCCCGCGCCCAGTCCCGCGCCCAGTTCCGCGCCCAGTTCCGCGCCTAGTCCCGGCATCCGGGTTGCCCCCATCGTCCGCTGCAGCTCACGATGGCCCATACAAGGGCGCCAGCCGCAATGACGCCCGTGGCGATCAAGGTACCCTTGGAAACTCCGTCGGCTGTGGGGTCGTCGCTGCAGCTGGAGATCGAGAGGCAGGTGATGGAAGCGATGGTTCCGCTCAAAAGAATCACACTGGCGATGGAGGCAACCCCGGGGAACTCACGACTCTTTGTGCTGCGCACGATGAGGTTCTGCTCACGCATGACAACCAATGGGCAGGATCGGGCCGAAGCTACATCTTCTAGGAATGGCGGGGTGTCGGGACACTGGTTCATCAATTGGACGATGGCATAGCGCTTGTCGCCAAGGGCAAGCTCTTGCGAGGAGCGCACTCGCTCGAGAATGCGCCGCGGCCGCTGCCCGCCCTTGGTTCTTGTCGCTTCGACTGTGGCCTCGCCGTTCCTTCGCAGAGCGGCAATTTCACGATGCAGAGCGGCGCCAGTAACCCGAACTTTCGCGTACTGCGCGCAGCCGCTCAGCAGCAGGGCAATGACGAGGATCGGCACACAGGCTCGCACCCAGTGAGGATAGCAGCTCACGGGTCGCTCCAGGCTCGGCCTACGATCCCGCTCTTGCCTGGCCACTCGCCTGCACACCAAATGGGCGCAAGTCCTGGCTGGGCGTGCACCCGCCATTGCCGAGATGCGGCGGCGCTATCCAAAACTTTGCGATAAGTTCTTATTAACGCCAGCGCCGCAGCGGCGCCAACTAGCTCTCGATGAGCTGGTGCTCGACCAGGCGGCGATAGATCTGGCTCTGCGCCATGAGCTCGGCGTGGGTGCCCTGTTCGGCCACGATGCCGTCGGAGATGACACAAATGCGATCGGCATCCTGCACGGTGCTCAGTCGATGGGCGATGACCAGGGTGGTGCGTCCCTTCATCAACACATTGAGCGCTTGCTGCACGGCGGCTTCGCTCTCGGCGTCTAGGGAGCTGGTCGCTTCGTCTAGAATCAGGATACGTGGATCGGCGACCAAGGCCCTGGCAATAGCGATGCGCTGTTTCTGGCCGCCGCTGAGCTTGACGCCTCGCTCGCCAACAAGCGTGTCGTAGCCATCAGGGAAACTCTCAATGAATCCCGATGCGTGGGCATCCTTGGCCGCCTGCTCGATGAGTGCTGTCGACAAATCGGGATTCGAATAGGCGATGTTGTCACGGATGCTGCCCGAGAAAAGCACGGGCTCCTGCGAGACGATGGCCATGGCATGACGCAGCTCGCTCAGACGCAGCTCGCGCACGTCGACGCCTTCGATGCACACGGATCCCGACTGCACGTCGTAGAAGCGAGGTACCAGCGACGCAATGGTGGTTTTGCCAGCTCCGGAGGGACCGACGAGTGCAACGACCTCACCGGGCGCCATCTCCAGCGAGACGCCTGCCAAGACCGGGTCGTCAGTGCGAGAGGCATAGCGAAAGTGCACGTCTCGAAAGCTGACCGCGCCACCGCCAGCCGGCAATGCCTTGGCCACTTCGGGATCGCGAATCTCGGGGACGGTGTCGACCACGTCGTACAGGCGCTCGGTCGCGCCGGCGGCCTTGGCCAGCGAGCCGTACAAGCTGGCCACCGTTCCAAAGGCGCTCGCGACCATGGCGGTATAAATCAAAAAGGCTGTCAGCTCGCCCGCGGAGAGTCGGCCCTCGATGACGCCGCGCCCGCCTAGCAAGAGGATGACGGCCAAGGCCGCGTAGGTGATGACGCTGACGCTTGCCATGAAGGAGGCGCGCCACTTGATGAGATTTACGGTCGAGTCGAAGGCCTTCTCCACATCGCTGCGATAGGCGGCCGCTTCGGCCTGTTCACGGGTGAAGGCCTGCACGGTGTTGATCGCGCCAATTGCCTCCTGCACCCGTCCAGAGGCATCCGCCAGGCGATCTTGTACCGCCTTGGAGCGCTTGCGCAGCTTGCCGCCGAAGTACACGCTGCCGACCATGAAGGGCGGCACGATGGCCAGCATCACCAGGGTGAGACGCCAGTCGACGATGAACAAGAGCACGATGCCGCCCACGAGCTGCACCGCGTTGCGAACGGCCATGCTCAGCTGTGAGCCGATGACCTCTTCCAGGATGGCCACGTCGGAAGCCAGACGCCCGACCAGCTCGCCGCTGCGGCGCTCGTGAAACCACGATACCGGCAAGAGCATGATGCGATCGAAGACCAGGCTGCGTAGATCGGAGACCGCCCGCACACCCAACCAGCTCATCAGATAGTGGCGCAGCCAGACGAAACCGGCGTGCAGGGCGAAGATGCCGCACAGCCAAAGCATGACCCGATCGAGAGCGTCGGTACTGCCCTGCTTCATGCCCTGGTCGATGGCGAAGCGCGCCACTTGTGGATAGGCCAGAGACACGAAGGAGCCAAAGATGAGGCTTAGCGCGGCCAGGTAAAAGCGCCCACGATAGGGCCGGACCAGCTGCACCAGGCGCAACAGAACACCCAACTCACGACTTGCTTTGGCGCTCTCTGCCATCTGTGATGCAGCATACTGCCCGTTGCGCGGCTCGCCACCCGAGCTGCGCGCATTCCTCTAGGCAGGGCCCGATCGGCCACGATCGTGGCTCAGCGAGATGCCTGCCAGAGTCGCAATCGCTCGGCAAACTCGAGCTCGGCCTTGCCCTCGCCGCTGCGGGCGGCCAGCGACTCGATGATCGACTCGGCTTCGCTGTGCTGGCTCAATTTCCAGAGCGCGCGCGCCAGTGCAAAGCGATCTTCGGCCTGCGCAAGCGAGTCATCATCGCCGCGCCCTTCGATCGCCTTGCGCAGCAGGCGCAGTGCCTTCTTCGCAGTACCCATGCTTTCGTAGAGGCGACCGAGCTCGGACTCCACCCCAATGGTCAGGGCGTGCGAGTCGCCGACGGCCTGTTGGTAGATGGCAAGGGCGCGCGCGTAGTGGGCGATGGCTTGCTCGTCGTTGCCAAGGCCCTTGTAGACCGAAGCAAGCGTCACGATGGAGCTCGCCTGTCGCGGGTGATCGATTCCGTAGAGTCGCCCCTTCATGTCGACGGCCGCCTGCACGTAGCTCAGGGCCTCGGCGTAATTGCCCTCGAGCTCCAAGGACTCACCGAGGTTGTTGAGGGCCATGGCGCGGTCGGGGTGATCCTCCGTGAAGCTCTTCTCCGTGCGAACTAGCACCTCGCGAAAGGTCTTGGTCGCCAGCGCGTTCTCCCCGTTGCCGGCGTAGACGATGGCGAGATTCATCATAGCCTTGGTCACACTCGGATGGTCGGCTTCCATGCTGACCTGGCCGACGCGAATGGCGCGCTCGAAGATCTTCTTGGCTTCGGCCATGTCGCCCTGCCGACGTACGATGTTGCCAAGGTTGATGAGCACGGTGACGAGGTCGCGGTTCTCTGGCCCGTAGTTGCTTTCGATGGCGTGCAAGCTTTGATCGAGAGCGGCGCGCGCGCCTTCTATGTCGCCCATGTCCTTGAGGACCACGGCCAGGTTGTTGAGCACGTACAGGTTCTCTGGGTGATCTTTGCCCAGTGATGATTCGATGTGGGCCAGGGCCAATCGATAGTAGTCGACCGCCTCGGCCTGCTTGAAGTCTGCGGCCATGGCCTCGCCGAGGCTTGCCAGGAGGCGAGCCAGCTCGGGCTTGGATGCATGCTCCTGATAGCGGGGCAGCGCCTCACGCAGTCGGGCGATGGCCTCTGCGGTCTTGCCCTCGCGCAGTAGAATAGTGGCAAAGGCTTTGTCGATGCTGGCCATCTCGAAGGCGCCCGCCTGGCCGCGCAAGAGCGACAATCTGGCCAGCTCGCCCATCCGATGAGCCTCAGAATAGTTCTCACGCTCGACGCCGTACAAATGCATCAGTGCCAGCCAGGCGCGCGCTACCAATAGGTCGTCGGCGGCCGTCGTGCCTTGTTCGATCGCAGCTTGTAGCGCCGCCTCCGCTTCCTCGAGGTGGCCCAGATCGGCGCGCGCCTTGCCGAGCAGCAAATTGGCCTTGGCCAGGCTTGGCGCATAGCCTGCGCCCAGCTCGAGTTTGTCACGCAGAAGGCTCTCGCTGGCGGCCTGCTGGCCAAGGTCGAAGAGCGCTTGGGCAGCGTCGATGCTGGTTTCGAGACTGGCAATGCTGGCCTGCTGCGCCCGATCGTCTGGCATCGCAACCGGGCTGCTAGACAGCAGTTGCGAGGTGCACGCTTCGAGCGCGGGCAAATCGCTCGCCACGGTGAGTGCGGTATCGAGAATCTCCACGCGCTGCGCTTGCGCCACATGGCCCAAGAACTCCCGGAGGTAGTTGAGTCGCTGGTCGAGGCACAACATGCGTTGATCGAGCATCTGATCGCTCTGCTCGCCAAAGAGATGCGTGGCCTCGCAAACGCGCGTGCGAACAGAGACCCAGTCCTGCGCGTAGCCGTCGACAGATTGCGCCAGCAGTGCAAAACGGCCCGCCCGCGACTTGCTTGCGAAAGTTGCTTCGAGTCGCTGGCGGGCGGCGGCGTCCCAAATTCCTGCAAGCTTGTCCGCTTGTCGCTGGCAGGGGTTGTTAGCGGCGCTCGACTGCAAGCCGTACGCGGCCAATGCGGCGCCAAGTGTGATGGCCCCGCCGACGGCCAGCCACTTGCGACGCTGGCCCGCTCGATCGCGCTGCAAGAGCGACAAGAGCGCTGGCATCGATGCGTGGCGCTGGGCAGGATCGACGGCCATGCCCTTGCGCAAGATCGCGTACAACCATCGCGGCGCACTGGCGGTGGTCGGCGGCGGCTTGAGATGGCCAGCCAAAACCTCGGCCCGTAGCGACTTGTAGTCTTTGCCTTCGAAGGGCTGGCGCTGGTAGAGAGCCCAATAAAGGGCAACGCAGAAGGCAAATTGATCACTTGCCGGGGTCGCCTCCTTGCCCAGATGTTGTTCGGGCGCCATGTACAACGCGGTTCCCATGAGCGCGCCCGCGCGGGTAATGTCTAGGTTGTCGGAGGACTGTGGCGCTGTTTCGAACTCCGTGGAAGCGGCACGCTCGGCCAGGTTCGAAATAGAGACCAGGCCGAAGTCGGCGACGCGCACCTCGCCATTCTTGCTGACCAGAACGTTGTCTGGCTTGATGTCGCGATGCACCAGACCGACTGCGTGAGCAGCTGCCAGCCCTTGCCCTGCCTGCACGAAGCACTCGACGATGGCAGACCAGCTGCGGGTCTCCTCGGCCAGCCAGGTGCGCAAGTTGCCCTCGACGAACTGCATGGCGATGAAGACCTGGCCATCCAGCATGCCGATGTCATGCACCGACACGACGTTTGCGTGATCGACGCGGGCCATGGCGCGCGCCTCACGCAAGAGGCGAGCTTGTGCCTCTTTGCCGCCTGCGGAACCAAAGACATCGGGCTTTAAGATCTTGACCGCCAGACGGCGCTTGAGCTCTGGATCATAGGCAGCGACAACGATGCCGAAGGCGCCCTCCCCGAGTGTCTTGCCGATTTCGAGTCGTCCCAGGCGCTCGCCTTCGCGTACTGCTCGATGCGCCTGCCCTTGCCCGCCACCCTCGCTAGCCAGGGTCGGTGCGTCGGCGAGTGCGAGCTCGTCTGGCCTTCGATGCGATCCTTTGGCGAGCTCTGTCGGCTCGTCGACGATGCCCTCCCCGGTGCTTTCGATCGTCGCCGTCAGGGTCTTGCCCGTGCCGTCGACTTCCGTCTCGGCTTCGGGGCTGTGATGGGGCTCTTTAGCGTTGCCCATGGAGCCTCGCCTGGGTGTGTGCAGCCTCGAGCTTCCACCTACGAGCTGGGTGTGTCGCGCCGTGCACGGTATGAGTGTACCGGAATCCGAGCCGAGCTTGTCGCTGTTCCCGACCTGGGGGGCGAGCACGCAGCCCAAAAAAAAATGGCCGCAATCGCTGGATTGCGGCCATCTTCACAGGCCTCATCGGGCCCGC
>JAHEAK010000337.1 GCA_024642805.1 Kofleriaceae bacterium
AGCGCCAGCGCTTTATCGGGCGCGTTCGGGCCCTGGCACGTGCCTGCGCCGAGGCCTATCTGATTTCACGCGCGGCCCTTGGCTTTCCCTTGCTCGGCAAAGAGCGAGGAGAGCTAGCGAAAGCAGCTTTCGACGCGCACGTGGAAGAGGGCGTCGGCCCGGCTGCACGCGCCGCTGCTCGCGCATGTTTGGAGGACTCTCGCGATGCCGCGTAACTACCTTCTGGAAATTGGCACCGAGGAAATCCCGGCCGGCTACCTGGCCAAGGCCATGGTTGCCATCGCCGCCAGTTGTCAACGTGCTCTGGAAGCCAGTCGTCTGTCTTTTCAAGGCGTGCAGTCGATGGGCACGCCTCGTCGCCTGACCCTCTTCATAGCCGGCCTCGCTGATCGCCAGTCCGACCTCGAGGAAGACATGGTTGGGCCGCCAGCGGGCGTGGCGTTCGATGCTGCAGGCAAGCCGACCAAGGCCGCCGAAGGCTTTGCCAAGCGCAACGGTGTGGCATTGGAGTCGCTGCGCACAGGTCCGGTCGAAGGCAAACAGGGCGAGTACCTCTTGTGCACTCGCAGCGAGCAAGGTTTGGCCAGCGAAGAAATTTTGCCTGGTCTCATCGCCGAGCTTCTGGGTGGCTTGCCCTGGCCAAAATCGATGCGCTGGGGCGGTGGCGAAGAGAGCTTCGTGCGCCCCGTGCACTGGGTCGTGAGTCTGCTTGGCGGCGAGCTGATGCGCATGCGATTTGCAGGCATCGAAGCCGGCCGCCAGACGCGCGGGCATCGCTTCCTTGCCCCGCAAGGCATCGAGCTCGATGGCGCGCTCGACTCATACATCAGCGCGTTGCGCGAGGCCTTCGTGATCGTCGAGCCCGCGGCTCGCGAGCGCATGATCGCCGCGGAGATTTCACGAATCGAATCGGAGACCGGCGCGAAGGTTCGGCCCGATGAGGAGCTCGTCTCCGAAGTCGCCAATCTGGTCGAGTATCCAGTGGGCGTGTGCGGTGAGTTTCCGCCCGAGTACCTGGAAGTCCCCGAGCAGGTCATCGTCTCGGCCATGCGCGCGCACCAGCGCTACTTCGCCATGAACGACGCCAAGGGCGTCTTGCTCAATCGCTTCATCACCATCGCCGGTACGATCACGCGCAACGTCGACGTCGTTCGGCGCGGCAACCAACGCGTGTTGGCTGCTCGACTCTCGGATGCACAGTTCTTCTTCCGCGAGGACCGCAAACACGAACTGTCCTACTTCGCGGGCAAACTCGAGGATGTCGTCTTCCAGAAGAAGCTAGGCACCATTGGCGACAAAGTCCGACGCATCGAAAGTGGCGCTTCGGCATTGGCGACGCAGCTCGGGGTCGATGCCGCCCTGGTCGCGCGCGCGGCCAGCTTGTGCAAAGCCGATCTCTGCTCACAGATGGTCTACGAGTTTCCCGAGCTGCAGGGCACCATGGGCAGGCGCTACGCCAAGCTTGCCGGCGAGCCCGACGAGGTCTCGACTGCCATCGAAGAACACTACCTGCCTCGTGGCGCCAGCGACGAGTTGCCAACCTCTTCGGTAGCTGCCGTCATCGGTGTGGCCGATCGTCTCGACACCATCTGTGGTTGCTTTGCCATTGGCGTCACGCCGACCGGCTCTGCGGATCCTTTTGGATTGCGCCGTGCAGCGCTCGGTGTATTGCGGCTCTTCGCCGAGCGGCAGTGGAACGTCGATCTTGCGCGCCTGGTCGAGCGTGCCGTCGGCGAGGTGTGTACACAACAGTCGATCAAACTCGATCAGGCCAAGATCTGCGCCGACGTGCTCGAGTTCTTGCGTATTCGCTTCCGCGGTCTGCTCACCGAGGGCAAGTCCCTACCAGGCGATTGCGTGGACGCAGCGCTCTCGGTGGGTGTCCTGGATCCTCGCGATGCCAGGGCCAGGGCAGAGGCAGTCTCGCAGCTGCGTGGCCGCGAAGACTTCGAGCCACTGGCGGCGGCGTTCAAGCGAGTTGCCAACATCCTCAAGGGCCAGTCGCCGGCCGGCACACCCAATCCCGCTGCCTTCGTCGAGGACAAGGAACGTGGCTTGTGGACCGCCTTCGAAGGCATTCGCGAGCGGGTGGACTCTAGCCTCTCCGAGCACAACTACGTGCGCGCGCTGCAAGTTCTCAGCGAGTTGAAAGGCCCGGTGGACGCCTTCTTCGACGCCGTGCTGGTGATGGATAAGGACGAGACCATTCGCGACAACCGCCTGGCCATGCTGGGCCGTATCAACGACACCTTCACGCGCATCGCCGATTTCCGGCAGCTCGCAGTCTGAGGCCTTTCCCATGGCACGTTACGTTTATCGATTTGGAGCAGGCGAGGCCGATGGCAACGTCACGCAGAAGAGCTTGCTCGGAGGCAAGGGCGCCAATCTCGCCGAGATGACTGCGCTCGGCATTCCGGTGCCACCTGGCTTCACAATCACCACGGAGGTGTGTGCGCTCTCGGCGCAAGAAGACACCAATCTGCGCGAGCTGCTCGGCCAGCAAGTGGACAGCGCGCTCGAGCGTGTCGGCGAACTCACCGACAGCGGCTTTGGCGATCGCAACAATCCCTTGCTGCTCTCGGTGCGCTCCGGGGCTCCCGTGTCGATGCCAGGCATGATGGATACCATCCTCAACCTCGGTCTCAATGACGAGACCGTTGCCGGTCTGGTCGAGCGCACGGGCGATGCCCGTTTTGCCTACGACTGTTATCGGCGATTCGTGGCCATGTACGGCGAAGTCGTCATGGGTGTCGAGGGCGAGAGCGAGTCGGATGAGACGCCCTTTGCGCGCATCCTCGCTGAGAAGAAGACTGAGCTCGGAGTCCTCGAAGACTCCAAATTGAGCGCCGACGATCTCAAGAGTCTCGTCACCGCCTACAAGATCGAGATTCTCAAGCAGACCGCCCAACCCTTCCCTGAAGATCCAATGGCCCAACTGTGGGGGGCTGTCAAAGCGGTTTTCGGATCGTGGCAGAACAAGCGCGCGGTCTTTTATCGTCGGATGCACAACATCGATGGCAGCGTGGGTACCGCCGTCAATGTGCAAGCCATGGTCTTTGGCAACATGGGTGATGATTGCGCTACCGGCGTGGCCTTCACTCGCAATCCTGCCACGGGCGCACCTGGTTTCTTTGGTGAGTTCTTGCCCAACGCGCAGGGCGAGGACGTGGTCGCCGGCATACGCACGCCTCTGGAAGTCACCGAGCTTGGCAACATGATGCCGGAGGTCTACGCCGAGCTCTTGACCGTCGCTGAGCGCCTCGAACGCCACTTTGGTGACATGCAGGATCTCGAGTTCACGATCCAGAGTGGTCGCTTGTGGCTCTTGCAGACGCGCACCGGCAAGCGAACCGGCGCGGCCATGATCAAAGTTGCCGTCGATATGGTCACAGAGGGGCACATCGACGAGCGAGCGGCCATTGCGCGCATGGATCCAAACAAGCTCGACGAGATCCTGCACCCGACGATCGACCCAGCCAATAAGCCTCCCTTGGTCGCCAAAGGCCTGCCAGCCTCACCCGGTGCTGCCATCGGTCGCATTGTCTTCTCGGCGACGACCGCCGAGCAGTGGGCTGGGCGCGGTGAGCAGGTCATCCTCTTGCGCATTGATACCTCGCCGGAGGACATCCATGGCATGCAGGCGGCCGTCGGTGTGCTTACCGCTCGCGGCGGCATGACTTCACACGCAGCGGTCGTTGCTCGCGGCATGGGCAAACCATGTGTGACGGCTTGTAAGAGTCTCGAGATCGACTACGGAAAACGCGAGTTGGTCGTGGACGGTCGCAAGTTCGTCGAAGGCGACTTGCTCACTCTCGACGGCTCGACCGGCGAAATCTTCGCGGGCAGGGCAGGGCTGATGCCAGCCGCCATCAGCGACGACTTCGAGACCATGATGACCTGGGTCGATGAAGTGCGACGCCTGAAGGTGCGCACCAACGCCGATACCGCTGTCGATGCCCGCACCGCCATCGCGTTCGGCGCCGAAGGCATTGGCCTGTGTCGGACCGAGCACATGTTCTTTGCACCCGAGCGAATCTTGGCTGTACGCGAGATGATCCTCGCTGATTCCCTCGAGAGTCGGGTCGAGGCGCTGAGCAAGATCTTGCCCATGCAGCGCGAGGACTTCAAAGACATCTTCCGCGTCATGGCAGGGTTGCCTGTCACCATTCGCCTGCTCGATCCACCGCTGCACGAGTTTCTTCCGCACGCCGACAAAGAAGTGGCGGAGGTGGCAGCGGCGACCGGTCGCAGCGTCGACGATGTGCGTCGTGCTATCGCGGATCTCTCGGAAGTCAATCCAATGCTCGGCCATCGAGGCTGCCGCCTGGCGGTGAGCTGGCCCGAAGTCTACGAGACTCAGGCGCGCGCCATCGCGGAAGCGGCGGTTGCCGTGGTTGCCGAGGGCATCGACGTTCGCCTCGAGATCATGATTCCCTTTGTCTCGGTGCCCGAAGAGCTGCGCGCTTTGCGCCCCTTGGTTTGCGAGCAAGTGGACGCCGTGGTCGCAGCCGCTGGCATCGAGCTTGACTACCTGGTCGGTACGATGATCGAGCTGCCTCGTGCCTGTCTCATCGCTGGCGAAATCGCCGAGAACGCCGACTTCTTCTCCTTTGGAACCAACGACCTCACCCAGACCACCTATGGCTTGTCGCGGGATGACTCGGGTCGCTTCCTTCCCGAGTACCTGGCCAAGGGCTTCATGTCGCAAGACCCCTTCGCCTGCCTGGATACCGCCGGTGTCGGCGCGCTGATTCGCGTCGGTGTCGAGCAGGGCCGAGCGGTCAAGACCAAGCTCAAGGTCGGTATTTGCGGCGAGCACGGCGGTGAGCCAAGTTCGGTCGAGTTCTGCCACCGCGAGGGCTTCGACTATGTGAGCTGCTCCCCATTTCGGGTGCCCATCGCCCGTGTGGCTGCGGCCCAGGCCGCGCTCCGCGGCGAAGCGAGATCCAAGTAGTGAATATGATGCCCATGATGAGAGCAACCGAAATGAAGAAGCGCGAGTCGAACGGAAGGCAAAGGGCCGCCCATATGCCAACTCGTCTTCGCCTTCTTGAAACGCTGGGGCTCGTGCCTGCTCTGGCGCTCGTTCCGCTTCTCATGGCCTGCCCGGCGAGCTCGGCCGACGTTCGACCACCCGACGATCAGTTCTTCTTCCCGACCGGCACGGCGATTAGCCCCGATCAGTCAGCGCTCTTCGTTGCCAACGCCAACTCCGATCTGCGCTTTGACTCGGGATCGATCTCGGTCGTCGACCTGGAGGCAGTGAAGCAAATCGCCAGCGATTGGCTGGCCGATGATCAGGTCCCGAGCGGCCTCGACTGTGAAGTCGACAAAAGCTTTGCCTACACCTTGGTCTGCAACGAAGCGGAAGTGGTGCGAGCGGACGCCACGGTGCGAACCGGAAATTTTGCCACGGAGATGGGCGTACAAGAGCTCGACGATGGCAGCCTACGGCTCTTTGCCGCCGTTCGCGGTGACCCCTCGCTCACCTGGATCGATGTCGATGCCGACAGCCAGAGCCTGGAGTGTGGCGGCAGCGGTCCCGTGCCACGTTGCGACAACGCGCATCGTCTCAGCCGCATGCGCAATGATGCCGACGTCGGCAATCTCGCCTCCGAGCCATTCGGTCTTTACGTGGATTCGGTCGGCGGCTACGTGGTCATCACCCATCTTGTGGCTGGTGCCGTGACCCTCGCCGATGCGCCTAGCGATGGCGGCGATCCGATCCTGGCGGATGTTTTGGGCGGCGTTTTTCAGCCCGATCCCGTGACCCGAGTGAGCAGCGCGCTCGGTGCTCGTGGACGCACGCCGGGCGGTTTGATCTACGTGACCTCACGCTCCGAAGATCGCGTGCAGATGTTCAGCGTCGCTCGCATTGGTCGCGAGTATCCGTCCCTGGTGCCCGCGGAGTTCTTCTTCTTGCGCGGTGTCGCGCCATCGGATGATGGCCGTGGGATTCGCTTCAGCGACGACGGCAATCAAGCCTACGTCGTCAATCGCTCGCCGGCTTCGCTGCAGGTGCTCGACACCTCCATCGACGTTACTGGTAAAGTTCGCAACGAGCTCCTGCGCCCGGTGG
>JAHEAK010000338.1 GCA_024642805.1 Kofleriaceae bacterium
CATTCGCCTGGGCGCCGATAAGCTCTTGGTGATCTCTCTGCGCCACAAGGCCACGCAGACCAACGAGGCCGTGCGCGCGGTGAGCCATGAAGCCAACGTGCCCAAGCCGCTCTACCTGCTCGGCAAGGCGCTCAACGCACTCTTGCTCGATCCGACCGAGTACGACCTCGAGCGCATGGAACGCATCAACTCGATTCTCGATGCCGGTGAGCGCGCCTACGGGCCCGACTTTGCGCGCACGATTTCGACCGTCGATCGCGCCAACCATCCTCTGCGCCGCCTGCAAGCGGTACACATCCAACCCTCGGTCGATATCGGTGTCATCGCCGCCGACTTGCTGGCCCGCGGACGACCGCACCTGAGCAGCAAGGTGGCGCGCGGCATCATGATGCGCATGGCTCGCAACGAAGCCAGCGACGAAGCCGACATGCTCTCCTACTTGCTCTTCGACGGCGAGTTCGCCAGGCAGCTGCTCGAGCTTGGCTATGAAGACGCCCAGGCGCAAGAAGACGAGCTTTTAGAAGTTTTCGGAGAATGATGCTGTAGCGCGGCGTTATCGCCCAAACCAAGACGGTCATGAAGATAGCCTTTCTGGGAGATTCTCGCTTTATCGGCGTGTCGGCCGCCGAGGCCGCCGTCCGCGCGGGCCACCAGGTGACGGTGCTGCATTCCGGGAAGTACCCGCCGCCCGAGATCGATGCCGACTATCGCGTCGCCGCTCTGGGTGATCCGGTGGCCTTGCGGGCCGTGCTCAGCGCGCTTGACGCCGATGTCGTGATCGATAGTTTTGCGATGACCAGGTTGGGTGCGGAGCGAGCCTGTAGCGCTGCGGCGGGCGTGGTTGGGCGCGTGATCGTGCTCTCTAGCCAGGATGTCTACGCGCAGTTTGGTCACCTGCTTGGTCATCCCGTTCCGCGCATCGAGGCCAGCGTGCACGAGAGCGCAGCCCTGACCGTGCCCTTTCCCTTTCGCGGCGTCGGCGCGCACGCCGGTGGCAAGGACTACGACAAGAAGCTCGTCGAAGACGTCTATACCGCTGCGGCGGGAGAGTTCGATAGTGTGCGTGTGCTGCGCTTGCCAGCCGTCTACGGCCATCGCGACACCAAGCGACGCTTTGCCTGGATCGTCGATCGCTTCGATAGCGGCGAGACCAAGGTACCCCGCCAGGGCGGCACCTGGCGCTGGACCCATGGCTATGTCTGTGACATGGCCGCGTTCATCATCGCCGCCGCCGAGGACAGTCAAGCCGGTCTGGCGATCTACAATCTAGGCGACAGAGAAACACCTAGCATGAGCGAGTGGGTCGAGCGCATCGCGGCGCGCATGCAGATCGAGATGCACTGGCAGGAGGTCGCGGGTCTCCCCGAAGATCTGCACTACCTCGGACCGATGGCGTGCGATTTCGTCGCCAACAGCGAGCGCGCCTGGCAGCGCTATGCCGTCGAGGACACGCCGTGGGACGCGCGCCTGGACGACATGATCGCGTGGTTGCGCACGAGCCGAGATGACTGACCCACTCGCGCGTAGGGCCTACCTGGGTGCGCAGCTTGGGCCCGATACTCTCGCCTTTCCCGGGCGTGGCATGTGCATTGTCGGGGTCGAGCCAGACTCGATGGCGGCGGAGGCCGAACTCCTCGCTGGCGATGTGATCCTCAGCCTCGCCGGCCAGAGCGTGTCGTCTCTGTGTGCGCTAGGCGTCGCGCTGCGCTGCGCGGGGAAGCAAGCGCAGACGCAACTCGTCGTTGAGCGCGATGGCCGGCCCATGACACGAGATGTGCGTGTGCAGCTTCTCCCACGCGAGCACATGGCCGGCAGCGAGCTCCTTTATGGAGAGGTCGCGGCACGTGGCGCGCGTCTGCGCAGCATCTTGAGCGTGCCCTCCGAGCAGCCGCCCTGTGCCGCTGTCTTGCTCGTGCAAGGCATCTCCTGCGAGTCGATCGACTGGGCTGCCAGCCCCGATGAGCCCATGGCTTGCCTGGTTCAGGGCTGGGCACAGGCCGGTCTCATGACCATGCGCGTCGACAAGCGCGGCGTCGGCGACAGCGAGGGCTCGCCGTGTGCGTCGGCAGATTTCGTCACCGAGCTGAGCGATGTGCGCGCCGCCCTGGCCGAGCTCCTTGCGCACCCCGCGCGACAATCGGCACCGGTCGTTCTCTTTGGACACAGCGTCGGTGGCATGATCGCTCCCATGCTCGCCGCCCGAGCACCTGTGCGCGGCATGATGATCTACGGCAGCTCGACAGCCAACTGGCTCGACTGCGTGAGCGCAAGTACAGAGCGACAACTGCGCATGCAGGGGATCGATGACGACGAGCTTGCCAAGATCCTGGCCACGCTGCGTGCGCGCGTTCTGCAAGAAGGACTCAACGGTCGCAGCGCCGCTTATCATCGCCAGCTGCAAAGCCTCGATCTTCGAGAGATCTGGGGGCAGGTTCGAGACACGCCGACCCTGGTCTTGTGCGGGCAATACGACTGGGTGCTCAGTCGGGAGGAGCAGGTGAGCATCGCCAACATCGTCGGCCCCTCGAGCGTCGTCGATCTAAGCGGCCTCGATCACATGCTCGGTTTTCACGCCAACCAGGAGCACAGCCTCAGCAACTACGGCCACGGCCAGTACCGCCGAGAGCTGCTCGACAAGAGTCTTGAGTGGATGCGTGAGCTTGGCGTATGCTGCCGAGCATGAGTTCTCTGCATCCTTGTCAGCACTGCCAGCGACACATCCGCGCCAGTGAGAGCGCATGTCCCTTCTGCAGTGCCCGAGTGGGCTCGCGGCCGCTTGCCAAGGCCGCGCTTCTGGCCACCGCTCTGGCGGGCGCATCGACCTTGGGCTGTGCAGACAAGAAGAGCGAGCCCGCGCAAATTCCCACCAGCGTGCCAGTAACGGCACCGGTCTCTGATGCGATGAGCGCGACGCCTGCGGACGCCGCCGTGGCCATCGCCGATGCGGGCGCGCCCGACAGCGGGGTACCGGATGCCGCCGTGGCCAAGAAGAAGAAAAAGAAGCACGAGGTCCTCAAGGTAGAGGAGCCACAGCGCGTCCTGCCGCCCATGCCTTACGGCGCGCCACCGGCCCGTCGTCGCCTGGTCTAGGCCTCTTCGGGCTTCGCTGACTCGCCTGGCCCAGGCCTCTTCGCGCTTCGCTACAACCCCGGCCAGTAAGAGTTACTCGTAGCGTCGAGAATGAGGCCTACAGATCTTCGACGAGGATCTCGAAGCGACCGTTGTCGAAGGGCACGCCCGGTGCCTTGCTGACCTGCACCAGACGCTCGCGCTTGCCCATGCGCTGAAACTCCAGGGCGCGATGATGGCACATGGGATTGTTGCCGGGTTTGCCCAGCAGAGACTCGCCCGTCCAGGTGCAGCCGCCCTTGCAGACCTCGGCGTAGTAACAGCCTGCGCAATAGCCCCACAGCTCCTCGCTGCCGCGCTCGCGGTTGTAGCGCAAGCGCTCGGATCGCTCCCAAATCTCTCGCAGTGAGTGATCGCGGATGTTGCCGCCGCCCCAGGTCGCCGTCGATAGCGAAGGACAGCCCTTGATCGTGCCATCGGCCTCTACCCCTAGGCCGCCGCGACCCGCACTGCAGTGGCCGGTGTGCCCTGCCGAGGTCGAGCCGCGCAACTTTCCCTCATAGGGCCCAAAGTAGCCCAGGTTGTTGCCAGGCCAGAGCACGACGTCCGCGTCCCGACAGCGATCGGCGAGCCTATCGACCATGGGAAAGAGCTCGAGTAGATCGTAGGGCTGTAAGATAAGTTCTGGTTCGTCGGCGGCGCGCCCATTGGCCACCGTGATTTGCAACTGCCAGCTGTGGGCGCCGTGCTCGATCAGGCTTTCGAGAATGGCGGGCAGCTCCGGCATGCTCAGGCGATTGATCTGCGAATTGACCGAGACGCCAACGCCGGCCGCGCGCAGATGGCGCATGGCTTCGAGAGCGGCGGCGTGCGAGCCCTGTGCTCCGCGCAGAGCATCGTGAGTGGCCTGTAGGCCATCGATGGACACGCTAGCACTTTCGAGGCCCGCCTCGGCGGCCATGCGCGCGCGTTCCGCATTCATGCCGCGGCCACCCGTGGTCATGATCGGGCTCATGCCGCGCTCGGCAATGCGAGCAATGAGCTGGCACCAATCTGCGCGCAGGTAGGCCTCGCCACCGATCAGGGCCACCTCGAGGACGCCAAGCTCCGCGAATTGATCGATGAGATCCAAACACTCGGCCGTACTGAGCTCGTCGGGGCGCGCACGTCCTGCGCGCGAACCACAGTGACGGCACCCCAGATCACATGCGAGCGTGATCTCGAAGACCGCAAGCGTGGGACGAGTGGCCTTGTCGATGTCACGGGCGCTGGCCAAGAGGGGCAGGTTGCGCACGGCGACCGGGGCGTCGGGTGCAATCGGCAAGCGCCGCTTGGCTCGAAGGCTCACCGTGTGCCTTCCCTTCCGACCGAGCGCTGGGTCAAGTCTTGGCTCAGGTCTTGGGTCAGGTCTTGGGTCAGGTCTTGGGTTACGACTTTGCTCAGGTCTTGGGTCACGTCATCCCTCATGTCTTGCTGACTCCCGAGGTCTCGCTAAGCGCGCGTGGACACAGTGCCGCTAGCGCTCTTGCACCAGGTGTACTCGACTTTGCAGCGTTTGTCGTTGAGATGGCCGCCGAGCACCCATAGAGTCGCAGCCATGCGCATCAAGGTGTCGACACAACTCGGGTCTCTACTCTTTGCTCCACTCTTCTTGGTCGCTTGCGGCGGCGGCGACGATCCCGCAACCAATGCCGACGCCGATGTCTCGAGCAGCGCCCGCACCTACTACCAGGACGTCAAACCCATCATCGATGGCAAGTGCGGCAGCTGTCACGTCGAGGGCGGCATCGGCCCCTTCCCCATGGACACCTACGCAGACGCGGCCGCCTTTGCCGGCACCGCGATGATCGCCATCAACGAGGGCAGCATGCCGCCATGGAAGGCCGACAACGCCTGCAACGACTATCACGGCAACCGCTCGCTGAGCGCCGAGCAAAAGGCCATCTTCAACGAGTGGGTCGAGGGCGGCAAACTCGAAGGCGACGCCTCCAATGAAGCACCTGCTCTCGATCTGCAGATGCCAGAGCTCACTCGTGTCGACTCCACACTGACCATGGCCGAGAGTTACACGCCCAACCTGGTGCCAGACGATTACCGCTGCTTCCTCTTGCCCTGGCCAGAGGAGTTCAGCGCCGACAAGTTCGTCACCGGCTTCAAGGCCTCGCCCGGCAACGCCAAGATCGTGCACCACGTCATTGCTTTCATCGCCGGGCCTGAGGCCAAAGACGAGTACCTGGCCCTCGACGCGGCAGAGGACGGCCCGGGCTACACTTGCTTTGGTGGCTCTGGAGGCTCCGCCCAAGCAGGCCTCGGCGGTTGGGTGCCTGGCACACAGGGCAGCGATTTCCCTGCCGGTACTGGCATCAAGATCGCGCCTGGTTCGACCATCATCTTGCAGGTGCACTACAACACGCAGGTGGCAGGCGCTGAGGTCGATCAGACCTCGCTCGCTCTCAAGCTCGAAGACTCGGTGGAAAAGCAGGCCGCGCAAATGGGTTGGCTGAATCCGGCCTGGCTCAACGGCTCGATGCCTATCGCTGCGGGCGACGCCGCCGCCAAGCACAGCTTCAGCTTCTCGCCCGTCACCGCCTTGCAGATTCTCGGCGCCACCTCGGCCAGTGAGATCACGGTCTACGGCGCAGGTCTGCACATGCACCAGCTCGGTCACAAAGCCAAGCTCGAGCTCACTCGCGACGGCGGCCAAAAGGATTGCCTCTTGCAAATCGACGATTGGGATTTCAACTGGCAAGGTGATTACGGCTTTCGCGAGCCCATGAAAATGAGCGCTGGCGATCAACTCGCCATTGAGTGCGAGTGGGATAACTCGCAGGGGAATCAACCCGTCATCGACGGCGACCTGCAACCGCCTCGCAACGTCAACTGGGGCGAGGGCACCCGCGACGAGATGTGCCTGGGCACCTTCTACTGGACCGAGTAGATCAGACTGCCAATATCGAAAAGGCCGCCTCGGTGACAAGGCGGCCTTCTCTACATCGGGGGGAC
>JAHEAK010000339.1 GCA_024642805.1 Kofleriaceae bacterium
CTCGGGTACACTGTGCCCGAAGCCATGCACAACCTGCTGACCAAAACCCTTCTCTCCGTTCTGCTCTCCGGCTTGCTCGCCTCCTGTGGCGGTGCGAGTTCTCAGGGCTACTCCAAGAGCACTGACGGCGCGCAGCTGCCCGTGAGTCGAGTCGTGCTCTATCAAAACGGCATCGGCTACTTTGAACGCAAGGGCAAGCTCAAGGGCAATATCCTGACCCTGCAGATTCGCCCCTCGCAAATCAACGACCTTCTCAAGTCGCTCACCGTCATCGACCGGACCAAGGGTCGGGCCATGAGCGTCTCTCTGCCGCTCGAGAAAGGCAGCGCGCAGATCTTGAGCGAGCTCCCCGAGCAAGTGCGCGGTGCAGGCGGCTTGCTCGATGTCCTCCGAGTGTTTCGCGGCGCCCGCGTCACTGTCGAGGGCAGCCAAGGAACCGCCAGCGGCCGCGTGGTCGGCGTCGAGTCAATGAACTCGGTGGTCGACGAGCAGGTGTTGCAGGACTGGCGTCTCACGCTCAAGACCAAGAGCGGCAACCTCAAGGTCTACCCGGTCAGCGCCATCACCAACATCAGCATGCGCGATCGCACCCTGGCCCTTGGCCTCGAGCAGAGCCTGGATGTCTCGCTCAACGAGGGCAACTGGAAGCCCATCTCCCTGTCCGTGCGCCTCGCTGGCGATCCTTCCCACGATCTGCGCGTGAGCTACATCGTCGAGATGCCGCTGTGGAAGCCCGCCTATCGCATCGTGGTAGGCGACGAGGGCAAGCCGCTTCTGCAGGGTTGGGCCGTGGTCGACAACGTCAGTGGCGAGGACTGGAACAACGTAGACCTCAGCCTGGTTGCTGGCACACCCATGTCTTTCATCTACGATTTGCACTCGCCACAGTTCATGAGCCGAGTCGATCTGACGCCTCACGATGGCCGCACGGCCATGGCTCCTGCCATCGAGCGCGCGGGCATCGCTTCGGGGCCGGGCAACGCCATGGGCGGCAAGGACTCCCTGCAGCGCAGCTACGCGGAGAGTCGGCTCGGAGCTTCGGGAGGGGCGGCGCCGGCACCATCGCGCGCGCCCTCGGCCAAGTCCGAGTCCTATGATGAATATGACGAGGAGTCCGGAGGCATCGCCGGAGGACTCCTTGACGCGCCCGAGGACGACTACGACATGATGGGCCAGCTAGAAGAGCAAGTCGCCAGCAGCGCCGAAGGCGAAAATGTCGGCTCTCTCTTTCGCTACGACCTGAAGAATCCTGTCACCGTTCCGGATCGCAGCTCGACACTAGTCTCGATCATCAACGAGCGTGTGCCCGGTCAAGAGGTGGTCTACTTCCGTCCCGAGCTGATGCGCGGCGCCGAGCAAGTGCATCCCTACCGTGCGGTGATGTTCGAGAACGACACCGGCTTTAGCCTGGAAAAAGGCCCCGTGGCCATCTTTGCGGGCGGCACCTTCGTCGGCGAGGGCTTCCTCGAGCGCATGGAGCGCGGTACCACCAGCTTCCTCACTTATTCGATCGACGGCAATGTCGCCATGTCGCCGAGCACACAGAACGCGCAAGAGGGCATGAAGCTGCTCAAGATCATCGACGGCATGATCGTGAGCGAGGTACTGGAAGTGAGCTCCTCGATCTACAAGGTCGACAACCGCCACGAGACCGACATCGTCGCGTACGTAAAGACCCCCAAGCGCAGCGATTGGAAGTTGCGCAACAAGCCCGCGGGCACGGTCGAGCTTCCCGATTCCTACGTCGTGCCGGTGACGGTCGCCAAGGGCGAGAGCAAGGAGCTGTCTGTCGATTGGATCAAGCCCGTCGTCAGGCGCGTCGCCATCGACACCAGCCTGAGCACCAACGTCCTCAAGCTCTATCTGCAGAGCGGGCAAGCGACCCCCGAGGTGCAGCAGGCCATCGACAAGATCCTCAAGATGAAGGCGCGCATGAGTGACATCGACGACGATCAAGCCCGCTTCCAAAAGCAGCACGCCGAAGCCACCCGAGATCAGGACCGAGTGCGCGAGAACCTCAACCTCTTGCGCAAGTCGCCAGGCAACAACGATCTTCGCAACGAGCTCACCAAGAAGCTGGCCACTCTCGAGGCGGATCTGGGCAAACTCTCCGGGCAGCTGGTCAAGCTGAGCGAGGAGCGAGCCAATCTGGATCGCGAGATCAAGGTGATCATTCGCGGAGTCACGGTGATCGGCAAGTAGTGCGCACTACTAGAATTACCGAATAAGAAAATCACTGATTTTCTCGTCCTGTCCGCCCTCGCTGGCCCTTCTTGACATCTCCAAATCAGAGTGGGAGAACGGGCCATGTCCCACCGTCACGCTCCTCTCCTACCCCTACTGAGCGTTGTTCGACCCGGCTTTGCTCTGTTCAGTGCAACTCTGCTCAGTCTCGTTGTGCCCAGTGTCCTTGCGCTCAGCCTCACGGCCTGCCAGGGGGCCGCCAAATGCACCAGCTCGGCTCAGTGCGCCAACGGCTTTGCTTGCAACACGGAGAGCCAGGTCTGTGAGGAGCTAGCGCCCGACGCCAGTCCACCGGCGGATGCAGCACCCGCCTGCCCTGCTGACACCCACTTTTGCGCGGCTCCGGCTCCTGAAGGCTGGTCGGGCCCCGTCATCGGTGCCAAGGCAGGCACTCTCGCGGAATTGGCCGCCTGCCCGGCCGAGTTTGCCACCGAGGAGAAGCTCGTCGCCAGTGAGCTTGCCGTCGCCGGCGAATGCTCCTGCGACTGCCCTGGCATTGCCGCCGGCGTGCTGTGCAGTGATGCGGTCATCTCAGCAGTCAATGGCACCAGCGTGCAGCAGTGCAACGCGATCTGCGCGGGCGGCTGCGCCACAGCTCTCAAGCCAGACGCTACCTGCGCCGCCTCGCTGGATTCCGACATCACGGCCGCGCCTGCCGTGCGGGTCAGTCTGGGCAAAATACAAAACAGCGGCACCTGTGGCGCTGCCATCGAGAGCAACAATTTTGCCGCCGAGTTTGCCGAGCAAGCTCGGTACTGCTCGGGCTCGGCCATCGAGGCCAGCTGCCCGGCCAGCGGCGAGTGCCTGCCCGTGTCCAGCGACGCGTCCTACGACTCGGTGTGTATCTTCCAAGCGGGCGATCAAGAGTGCCCTGCCGAGTACAGCGAGAAGACCCTTCGCTTCGAAGGTCTCACTGACGACCGCAGCTGCTCTTCGTGCAGCTGCTCAGGTCCTGCCGTCAACAGCAGCTGCGGCGGCCAAGTCTCGATCTTCTCTGGTACCGCCAGCCCCTGCGGCGGAAGCGCAACCGTCCTGACGGCGACCTGCACGGCCAAGACGGCGGCGCAGGCCATCACCGCCAAGTGGAACCCGGCTGCCACCTTCGACTGCTCGCTCAGCAGTGGTGGCGTGGAGAGCGGCGAGGCGGCTGCAACCGATCCGGTGACCTTCTGTTGCTTGCCAGCCTCTCTCTAGCTCCGCCGCAAGCTGCGGGCCCTGGCCGTGGCGACTAGGGAAAGCAGCACTCGATCGACTTGGCCTGCACGCCGTTTCGCGGAGGCAGGGCGTCGGCTTTGCTACAGCCGGTATTCGTCGCCAGGTCGATGCTAGGATCGCCAGCAAAGCCAAGACACGAGATATCGAAGGGCGTTGGGGACTGCCCCGAGTTCAAGACGCCGGTCGAGCCGATCTGGCAGCGATAGGACATCGCCGTTCCAGCCTTGCAGTAGTTCGGCGAGCTGCCGACCGTTACGGACTGATTGCAGGTGAGGCTGATGGTGCCACTGTCGTCTGGACTGGCCGCGCCATTGGGAATGGTCTCCCAGCGAACCTGGTAGGTCTTGGCCGAGGTGATGCACTGGTCGTTTGCTTCATCGCAGTTGCGCTGGAAGCACGCATCGCTCACGCAATCGGATACGGCCGTTTGGCAACCGCTGGCGGCGTCGCAGGTTTCGGCGCCGTTGCAGAAGAGCCCATCATCGCACACGGCATCGCTCGGATCCGAAGAGCATCCATCCATGCCGGCATCGCAAGTCTCGACGGTACAGGCAACCCCATCGTCGGGGCAGATGGGATTCGTCCCCGCCCGGCAAATGCCCGGCGTGGTGCCGAGGTCGCAGACTTCGGCGCCATTACAGAAGACGCCATCGTCACAGGCGAGGTTATTGGCGCACTCTTGCAAGATGCAGCCGAGGGTGACCGAGCAGGTCGGGCTGCCCTCGTCGACGCACAGAGTGTGAATGGGCGTGTGCGTGCAGCTGTCGGAACTGGCCGAGCAGGCATCTTCGGTGCAGTCGACCTGGTCGCGACAATCAGGACCGGCGGCTGCCTGCACACACTGGCCCGCGCTGCAGGTCTCCTCGCCATTGCAAAAGATGCCATCGTCGCAGTCGACGTTCTCCGTGCACTCGCCGGCATCCATAGCACCTCCGATCGGGGTGACGCGGCACTTGTTGTCGGCGGGGTCGCACTGCATGCCGGTCGGGCACGAGTCGCCCTCGCCACAGGTGACGCCCTCATTGATCTTGGGATTGAAGCAGGCGCCCGTGAGAGCGGCAAGACACAACAGGAGACGAAATTGCGACCTAAGCATTATTCTTAGAACCCTCCTTGCACGAGCAGCCCCGCACTCTGTGCATTGCCCATCGGGACGATGCGGAGAGCACCTTGCTCGCGCGCTTGCCTCGTCGAATCTCGCCCGAGCACGTACATCACGGTGCCAGCGCCCAGCGCCACGGCACTTACGCCGTAGAAGATGAAGGCGTTGCGCTCGGCGTCCTTGCCGTCGTCGAAGTCGGCCTGATTCCAGACCGTGTTGCCCTCGACATCGCTCTCCAGACCTTTGGCATCGAGGCCAAACTTGATTCCGAGCCCGAGAGCGAGCACGCCGACCCCGGCTGTTGCCATGCCGGCGATTCGCAGCCCCTTATTGCCTCCGTGCTGCACGGCTGGTGGAGGCGTCGTTGGAGTGCTCTCGGCGCTCGCCTCCTGCTCGGCGGCCTGCTTGGCCTCCAGCTCGGCGGCGCGTTTGGCTTCCAGAGCGATTCGCTCGTCTTCGAGGCGCTTGGCTTCCGCCTCCTTGGCTTGCTCGGCGGCAATCTCCTCCTCGAGGATCGCCCGATTTGCGCGCGCATCGGCGGCACCGCGGCCATCGGGATCGAGCTCTAGGTATTTGTCGTAGTACTCGAGTGCGGTTTGCAGCTTGCCGGCCAGGCGATAGACCTGGGCCGCGTTGAAGATGAACTCGGGGTTGGCGTAGGCAGCATAAGCGGCCTCGTACTCCTGGGCTGCTGCCAGGTATTCCTCGTGCTCGTGGTGATCGCGAGCATTTTGGTAGTGCTGCTTGGACTCCTTGAGCTGCGCCGCACTGGGCTTTTTGCGCTTATCAGCCTGGGCGCTAAGGGGCAGCGAGCAGACCAGTGTTAGCAGGAGCATCCAGGCTGCTGCCTGCGTGGTCTTATTCTTCAAAGGGATCGAGGGCACCATCTCCGGCTCGTTTCACTTTCTGCTTGGTATCCGACTTGGCTTTGGAATTGGAGCTGGACTTGGCGTTAGTCTGGGAGTCGAGCTTGGCCTGCGCTTCCTCTTCGAGGCGCGCAAGTCTGGCCAGACGCACAGCCTCGGCTTCGGCGCGCTCGATTTCGGCAGCGCTCCGTCCCTCTTCGGCGGCCACGCGACCAGCCTCGGCGGCCACGCGCGCTTCTTCTTGTTGACGGAGAGTGGCGCGCGTTCGCTCCGCCGAGGAGCCCTTGCCCTTGGGCTTGGGAGCCAGGGCGTAGTTGGCCTGGTCGTCATTCTCCAGGGACAGGCTGATGGAGCGATCAAAAAAACCCTCGTGCTTGAGGACCAGATCGATGGCGCCCTTCTTGCGTGGCGCCACATAGTCGTAGGGCGTCGCTCCAAGCAATGTGCCGCTGGCATCGTAGACGCCGCACGCACGTGGCTCGGAGTCGATCTTGAGGGTGACCTCGGCAGATGGTGCCTGCTCGGCTTCGGCCGGCTCGATGACCTGCTCGCTGGCCTGCTCGGGTGGAGCGTGTTGTTCCAGCTGCACAGCGGCGATCCCTGAATCAGACTTATTCTTAGACGAGACGAG
>JAHEAK010000340.1 GCA_024642805.1 Kofleriaceae bacterium
CACTGACCTGCCAGAGAAGCTCAGCCGCGCCGACATCAACGCCGGCCTCAAGCCCATCGCTGGTCGCCTGCAGAGCTGCGGTAGTCGCAACGGCGTAACGGGTGCCGTCACCTTCAAATTGCAAATCTCCGCACAGGGCAAGGTCGAAAGTAGCTCGACGAGCGAGGGCTCCGAGGCCTTCACCAGCTGCGCCACCAGCATGCTCGCCAAGGCTCGCTTCGGCGAAACCCGCGAGGGCACCACCCTTAGCTACCCCGTCATCTTCCGCTAGCCATCCTCGAAGCGGCACGGGCCGCGCCGAAGCTCTTCTGAGTGAGCCTCATCGAGAGGCTCGCACCGCAAGAAGTCGGCTTCCCCTTGCCCTGGGCCCGGCCAGCGCGCAATAAGGTGCGCATGTCGGATGCGCTGCTTTTGAGCATGAAGGTCAACGGCGAGGAGGTCGAAGTCGCCGCGCCCGCACACTTCACCCTGCTCGAAGTGCTGCGCTACAAGCTCGACCTCATCGGCTCCAAACAAGGTTGCGACAAGGGCGATTGCGGGGCGTGCACGGTGCAGCTCGACGGCGTCGCCAGGCTCTCGTGCCTCACCCTGGCGGTCCAGGCCAACGGCCGCGAGGTGCGCACCGTCGAGGGCATGACCGGCGCGCACTTGCACCCCTTGCAAGACTGCATGGACAAGAGCGTGGCCGCGCAGTGCGGCTTTTGCACGCCAGGCATCTTGATGGCCGCCGAGGCCTTCTTGACCAAGATGGGTCGGGTGGTCACGCGCGGCGAAGTGGCCGAAGCCATGGCCAGCAATCTGTGTCGATGCACTGGCTACACCAAGATCGTCGACGCCATCGTCGATGCCAGCGCCATCATGGCGGAGGGCAAGAACTAATGGCTGGGGATTTCACCAAGGAGCGCGGCGGTCGCATCGAGGGTGAAGAGGTGCAGGCCTGGCAGATCGGCAAAGCGCACCGCAAGATCGACGCCGTCGATCGCATGCGCGGCCTCTTGCGCTACACCGACGACCTCAAGCTGCCCGGCATGCTTCACTGCAAGATCGTGCGCAGCCCGTATGCCCACGCCAAGATCCTGTCCATCGATAGCGCCTCGGTGCTGGCCATGCCAGGCGTGCACGGCGTCGTCACCGGCAAGGACTTTCCGACCCCCTACGGCGTCATTCCCTGGACCCCGGATGAAAACGCGCTGGCCGTCGACAAGGCCCTGCATGTGGGCGACGGCGTGGCTGCCATTGCCGCCATCGATGAAGACACTGCCAATGCCGCGGCGCGTGCGCTCAAAATCGAGTGGGAAGTCTTGCCCGCGCACTTCGATCCCGCCGAGTCGCTGGCCTCGGCCGATCAGATAAATCCCTACTCGCGCACCGGCAACCTCAGCAAGAAGGTCATGCTCGAGTTCGGCGAGGTCGAAAATCAGCTGGCCAGCTCGAGCTGCGTCATCGAGGGCGACTACTTCTTCGAAGGATCGACCCACGGCGCCATCGAGCCGCATTGCGCGGTGGCCAACGTCGAGCCAAACGGCGTCTTGACGGTGTGGTCGGCGACCCAGGTCTCGCACTACCTGCACCGCGAGCTGGCCAAGGTCCTCGACCTGCCAGGCAATCGCATTCGCGTCATTCAGCCGCCGCTCGGCGGTGCCTTTGGCGGCAAGTCCGAGCCCTTCGATCTGGAGTTTTGCGTGGCCAAGCTGGCCTTGCAGACCGGTCGCCCGGTCAAGTGCCTGTACACCCGCGAGGAGGTCTTCTACAGCCATCGCGGCCGCCACCCCATGCAGATGCACTACCGCACGGGCTTTGACAAAGACGGAAAAATTCTGGCGGTCGATGCCAAGACTCTCATCGATGGCGGCGCGTATTCTAGCTTCGGCCTGGTCACCACCTACTACTCGGGGCAGCTGCTGTGCGCGCCCTACGCCTTTGGCTCGTATCGTTTTGACTCTAAGCGGGTGGTCACCAACAAGCCAGCCTGCGGTCCCAAGCGCGGCCACGGCTCGGTGCAGCCCCGCTTTGCTATCGAGTGTCAGCTCGACAAAGGCGCCGCCGCCCTCGGCATCGATCCCATCGAGCTGCGCCGTCGCAACTTCATCGGTCACGACACCAAGACCATCAATGAGTTTCAGATCGGCTCGAACGGCTTCATGGAGTGTCTGGAGCGTGTCGAGGCCTCCTCGCAGTGGAAAGAGCGCTACGGCAAGATGAGCTACGGGCGCGGCCTGGGCGTGGCCGGCTCGACCTATATCTCCGGAACCAACTACTGCATCTACCCCAACGACATGCCGCAGGCCGCGGTGCAGGTCAGTCTGGATCGCAGCGGCCGCGCGCGGGTCTTCTCTGGTGCCAACGACATCGGTCAGGGCTCTAGCACCATGCTGGCGGTTATCGTCAGCGAAGAGCTCGGCCTCGAGCTCGCCGACATCCGCGTGGTCAGCGCTGACTCCGATCTCTGTCCCGTCGACCTTGGCGCCTACAGTTCGCGCATCACCCTCATGGTCGGCAACGCCTGCGTGCAGGCCGCCAGCCGGCTGCGCAAACAGGTCGTGGCCCATGTGGCGAGCAAGTGGCAGATTCCAGCCAAGCGCGTCAACCTGGTGCGCGGTCAGGCGGTCGACATCGAAAACCCCGAGACCTGCATGTCGCTGGCCGAAGCCTTCGCTCTGGCCGAAGCCGAGGACGGCATGCTCAGCGCGGTCGGCAACTACAACACACCTCGCGACCGCCACGGCGAGTATCGCGGCGGCACCATCGGTGCCTCGCCAGCCTACAGCTTCACGGCCCACGTCGCCGAAGTCGATGTCGATGTCGACACCGGTGTAGTGCAGGTGATCAAGGTCTGGGTCGCCCACGATTGCGGTCGCGCTCTCAGCCCCAAGATCGTCGAAGGCCAGATGGAAGGCT
Source organism: Kofleriaceae bacterium (assembly GCA_024642805.1). Lineage (GTDB taxonomy): Bacteria > Myxococcota_A > Polyangia > Haliangiales > Haliangiaceae > NORP324. The sequence continues at coordinate 2,899 of JAHEAK010000340.1, forward strand.
CGGTGTACATGGGCTTTGGTGAGGCGCTCATGGAGCAGCACGTGGTCGACTACAACAAGGGCGGCGTGCACACCGGTCCCTCGCTCCTCGACTACCGCATGCCCACCTTCCTCGACACCCCCGACATCGAGAGCCTCATCGTCGAAGAGGCTGACGATCAGGGTCCCTACGGCGCCAAGGAAGCCGGCGAAGGTCCGCTGCATCCGATCATTCCCGCCATCAGCAACGCCATCTTCGACGCCGTCGGCGTGCGCATGGACAAGACGCCATTCAGCCCGCCGCGGGTGTTGGCCGCCATCGAAGCGCGCCGAGCCCAGGAGGCCAGCGGCGAGCTGGCGCCGCACAAAGCCGCGCTGCGAGAGGAGCGCCGCTAATGTTGCGACTACCTGTATTTGGCAGCAAATCGCCAACCAGCATCGAGGAGTTGGTGATGGCCATTGCCGAGCCGGGTGCGCGCATCGTCGCGGGCGGCACGGATCTTTTGCCCAACCTCAAGCACAAGCTGCACGCGCCCACCACCCTGGTCAGCCTGGATCGCGTCGCCGAGCTGCAGCGCATCACCTGGGATCGCGAGGCAGGCCTCTTGCGCATCGGCGCGGGCGTTACCCTGACCCAGCTCGCCGAAGACGCCGAGGTGTCTAAGAACTTTTCTAGTTTGAGCAAAGCCGCCGGCCTGGTCGCCTCGCCGCTGATTCGCAACATGGCCACCATCGGCGGCAACGTCAATCTCGACACTCGCTGCCGCTACGTCAACCAGAGCGAGTTCTGGCGATCGGCCATTGGCGGCTGCCTCAAGTCCGAGGGCGATGTCTGCCACGTGGTGCCCAAGGGCCGCAGCTGCGTCGCGGCCATGTCCAGCGACTGCGTGCCCGTGCTCATCTCGCTGGGCGCGCACCTGGTGCAAGTCGGCCCCGAGGGCCGCCGCGAAGTCGCAATGGCCGACTACTATCACAGCGACGGCATCGCTCACACCCACTGCCAGCCGGGTGAGTTCACCGCCGAGATTTGCGTGCCCATCGCCAAGACGCCCGCGCGCGCCGCCTACGGCAAGTGGACCGTGCGCAAGAGCATCGACTTCCCGCTCATCAGCGTGGCCATGCACTTCGCGCTCGATCGCGATGCCGCCGATGCCACCATCACCGAGGCGCGCATCTGCCTGGGGGTTCTGGCTGCCAGGCCCAAGCTCCTCAAGGTCGATGCCCTGGTCGGCCTGCGCCTAAACGATCCGACCACCGCCGAGCTGGTCGGCGAGCTGTGCTTCAAGCAAGGCAAGCCCCTCGACAACGTCCCCTACGAAGCCGAGTACCGCCGCAAGATGCTGCGCGTCTTCGCCAGCCGGGCGCTGCGCGACTTGCTTGCTTGACAGGGCAGGGCTGGCACGACTCGCTGGCCCCTGGCCGATGGCCCCGATGCCGGCTAGCATGTAGCCATGAGCAAGATCGACCTCGGAGTGAGCGCGCAAACCGCCCTGCCTGGACGCACCGAGGCCATGCCCATACCGGCCGCGCACGCGGTCCTGGGCGCGCCGCTGGCGGGCGACTTCGAGGGCATGGAGCGCGCGGTCTTTGCCCTTGGCTGCTTCTGGGGCGCCGAGCGACTCTTCTGGAAACTTGAAGGCGTGGTGACGACGGCGGTCGGCTACACGGCGGGCTTCACGCGCAACCCGAGCTACAAAGAAGTGTGCTCGGGCCGCACCGGTCACACCGAAGCCGTGTTGGTGATCTTCGATCCCAAGCGCATCAGCTACGCCACCCTCTTGCAGAGCTTCTGGCAAAACCACGATCCCACCCAGGGCATGCGCCAGGGCAACGATCGCGGCACCCAGTACCGCTCGGGCATCTACACATTTGGCGAGGCGCAAGCGCAAGCGGCACAGGCGAGCTGCGGCCTCTACCAACAAGAGCTGAGCGAAGCCGGGCTGGGAACGATCACCAGCGAAATCGCCGAGGCCAGCGAGTTCTACTACGCCGAGGACTACCACCAGCAGTACCTGCACAAGAACCCCGCCGGCTACTGCGGACTCGGTGGCACCGGCGTGAGCTGCCCCATCGGCCTGCTCTAGACTACGCGGCTAGCTCGACCAACTCTGGCTTCACGATGGCGATGAGGTCACTGACCTTGATCTTGACCAGATAGCCGCGCCGACCGCCGTTGATGTAAATCGAGTCGAGCGCGGCGATGCTCTCTTGCATGTAGATGGGCATCGCCGTGCGCGTGCCAAAGGGCGAGGTGCCACCGACCTGATAGCCAGAGTGCTTTTGCGCCGCAGCCGGCGTGCAAGGCGCGATGCTCTTGACCTTGCGATGGCGGGCAAGCGCCTTAGTGGAGACGCTCATATCGCCGTGCATGAGCACCACCATGGGCTTCTTGTTCTCGTCCTCGAAGATGAGGGTCTTGATGACTTCGTGCTCCGGGACGCCCAGTGCCTCGGAGGAGGCGCGGGTGCCGCCCTTCTCGACGTATTTGTACTCGTGGACTTCAAAGGGGCACTTGTGCTCTTCGAGCATGCGGATGGCGGCAGTTTTGGCCATGGGTCGATGCTATCTATTCACAGCGAAGTGGTCGTGTGCCCGTGAAAGCAATGCGCGGCTTCTTCGGGTCAAAGAGGCTGGTATCAGCGGGGTCGATGCGGCCACCGCGCTTGCGCAAGGCCTCGGCCATGGCATCGCGGATGAGGGTGCCGTCGCTCATGTCGATGCGCATCTCTTCGGCAGAGAAGAGCCCATCTCCGCCCGAAGCCAGAAAATCAGAGGTGGCAACGATTAAGGGATGGCGGGGCAATATGTCGCGCCCGCGAGCATCCTTGAGAAGTACTCGCAGTTTGTGCTCCACGCACTTGGCCTCGGCCCGAACGCCGGCGATGCTCAAGATGCCGCCATCGCTCTGCAGGTTGCTGGCGATGAGGGTGGCAAGTTGGTCGGCGCGCAGCTCGACCATGGCAAAGCGATTGTCGAAGGGCATGGCCTCGAAGAGCGAACCGTACTCGAGGGGGCCGGCGGGAAGATCCGCGCGCAGACTGCCGCCATTGGTGATGGCAACCTGGGCACTGGGCTTGGCTTCGAGCATGAGATCCGCGAAGAGATTGCCAAGCGCCGATCCGTCGGAGCGCGAGCGCACGACGGGGGCCAAGAGCTCCACACCCAGCGGCTGCGCGC
>JAHEAK010000341.1 GCA_024642805.1 Kofleriaceae bacterium
GGAAGCCCGAGAGGCCATAGGTCAGGAGCACAATGGCCTGGTCGCGCAGCGACTCACCAGCATCGATCGAGCCGTCGACCGCCTCTTGCGACTGGTCGATGGCCTCTTGCTCCTTGCCGCGAGCGATGACAATCAGATTCGTCTGCATCCCCAGGCCGTCAAGCTCGCAGATCTGGTGTCTTCCGAGATCCAGGCCTGGGAGCCACTTGCGCGCAAGAACGCGATCACCCTCAAGATGGTCGACACAGGGCCCGATCGTGAGCTCGCCCTCGATCCCGGCGCAATCTCGGGTGTTCTTGGCAACCTGATTTCCAACGCCATCAAGTTCACGCCCGATGGCGGCTCCATCGAAGTCCGTATCGAGGAGAACGACGCCTTCATGATGGTTTCCGTGAGTGATACCGGCATCGGCATGAGCGAAGAGTTTGCGGCGCGCGCCTTCGACCGCTTTGCCCAAGGCCCCGAGGCCGTGCGCGCGCTAGGCAGTGGCAAGGGCAGCGGCATCGGTCTTTCCATCGTGCGTGAAGTGGTCGAGGCACACGGCGGCAGCGCACGGGTGGGAGGAAATCCCTCGGGCGGTAGCTGCGTGTCGTTCACGCTACCGCTCGAGCCTGTGCTTCTGCCGCCTCCTGTCGCGCTTTCGGCAACGCCAAGTACAAGCGCCGGGCGCTATCGGCCCATTGCCGAGATCGATCCCGTTGGGGAAGAGAGCGTGAGCGACACGGGCGGCGCCTTTCGCCACTGTGTGCTGGTCGCCGAAGATCAGCCGGCTCTACGCGATGTCATGGTTCGCTGTTTGAGCCCGCACTACCGAGTGCTCTGCGCCCAGGATGGCGAGCAGGCCCTGCAGCTTGCCAAAGAGCAACTGCCTGACTTGCTGGTCACCGACATTTCCATGCCGAAGATGGACGGCATCGAGCTCACTCGGCGTTTTTCCGAGATACCTCAAAATCGGGTTGCTCGGGTTCTGCTGGTCACCTCGGATGGCTCTCTGCGAACCCGCTTGGACGCCTTCGAGGCAGGCGCGGTCGATTTCATCACCAAGCCCTTTCACAGAGAAGAGTTGTTGGCCCGTGTGCGTGCGCAGTTGGCCACACGCGACCTCGTGTTGCAGCTACTGGAAGTGGAGAAGGTGGCAGCCATGGGAATCTTGGGCGCAGGTCTGGCTCACGAGATTCGCAATCCCCTGAATGCGGTTGTCAACGCCATTAAGCCCCTTCGACGTGCCTTGCCTGCCGAGGCCCAGCTCGACGGCTCCAAGGCCAGTGTCTTGCTAGGCTTGATAGAGAGCTGTGCGGGCAAGATGCAGCACATCTCACGCTCGATTGGTCAACTTGAGAATTCTTCGGAGCTTTGTCTCGAGCCAACGCAGATGTCGGCCTTGATCGCGGGCGCCATTAGCTCGCTGCCCGGCTTTCCTGGCCAACGTGTCTCGGTGGAGTGCGACTCGGATATGACCGTGCGATGCGCGCCCTCACTCATCGAGCAGGTTATCGCCAACATCCTCGGCAATGCGCTGCAATCGACCGGGCCTTCTGGAAGCTTCGAAATCAAGGCGACCGAACGGGACGGTGAAGCGATCGTTCACATCTCCAACGACGGGCCACCCATCGAGCGGAGTCAGCGCGAACGCGTTTTTCAACCATTCTTCACCACCAAGGCACCAGGGCAGGGGACCGGCCTCGGGCTGGCAATTTCACGTCGAGCGGTGCAGCGGCACGGCGGAACCTTGTGCGTCTTGGATACATCTGAGGGATGTACCTTCGAAATGCGACTCTCTACCAGCGGGGCTAGATGACAGACATGAGCGAAACCGACAAGTCCATTATTCTGTACGTCGACGACGAAGAGGCCAACCGCGTCGTCTTCCAGGCCGCGTTCGAGGACCGCTTCCGAGTTGAGGTTGTCGACAGCGGAGAGAGCGCACTTCGCTTCATGGAGCAGCACGAGGTCGCGGTCATCGTTAGCGATCAGCGCATGGTCGGGATGAAGGGAAACGAGCTGCTGGCTCGTGTACGTGAGCGCTGGCCACGCACGGTTCGTATCATCGTCACCGCCTACAAGGACGTCGATGCCATTCTGCAGGCTGTGAACGATGGCCTGGTGGCTCGCTACCTCGTCAAGCCCTGGGACGAGACCGACCTGGTAGAAATTCTCGAGTGGGGTTTGCAGGTCTATGCACTCGCTTTCGAGACCTATGGCGACAGGCTACAGCATCGACTCCTCGAGTCGGAGAAGCTGGCGGCCCTGGGCGCACTTCACGCTTCGTTCTTGCACGAGCTCGGTACGCCGCTTTCGTACATCTTCGGCAGCGTTGGCGAACTAGCACAGCTGAGTCAGTATTCGCCCGAACTCTTGAAGTTGATAGCGATGGACACCACTCGACCAGCACAGGAGTGGAACCGTGTGCGGCGATTTCTGGCCGATTTTCCCGAGATTCTCGACAATCTTCAGACCGGTGCAAATCTACTGACCCATCTGCGCGAGGACGTGCATCGCCTTGTCAAAAGCACGGAGAGCGACCATCACCACAGTACCTGTGACGAAATGGGGGTCAAGCGCGCCATCCAGTTTGCGATGTCAGTCAACAAACGAGACGCCCTCTTGGCTCGCATCAGCCTGCGCTACGAGCCTCCACAGCAGATACCCCAGCTGCAGATAGCGCAAGAGGACCTGATGCTGGTGCTCATCAATTTGACCCGCAACGCGATTCAATCCTTCACGCCAGATCGCGCGGGCAACGAGGTGATCCTGTCACTCGATAGCGACACCACCATGGGCATGGCTCGCATCTCTATTGCCGACAACGGTATGGGCATGAGTGACGAAGTCACTAGCACCATCGGCAGGCAGTTCTACACCACCCGCGAGGCCGGCACAGGGCTTGGCATCTTTCGGTGCAAGGCACTGCTTGGTCGGATCGGCGGCTCGCTGGAGTACTCCTCGCAGGTCGGAAGAGGCACGATCGCCACGGCCGTCATTCCCGCCGCAGGGGCTGCCTAGAGGACGGCTTAGTCCTGAGAAGCTGCCAAGAGCAGGAGGAGCCGCTTGGCATCGATGGGCTTGCTCAGGACTTGAAACTCGTTGCTCTCGACCAGACGCACGTCGGCTTCGTCCACCGCACCGCCTGAGAGTATGAAGAGACGACTGGCAAGAGTCGGGCGTGTGTCCCTCAGCCATCGCAAGAGCTCACTGCCGGAGCCATCGGGTAGCGAGAGGTCGCAAAGTACCAACCATGGGTCGGTTCCGTCTTCCAACATGGCTCTTGCCGAAGCCACTGTCGATGCCGTCGCGGTCGCATAGCCAGCTTGCTTCATGATTCGTGTGAGCGCCTTGAGGATGGTCTCGTCGTCATCAACCAGGAGGACCAAATGCTCGGTTGCTGGAGCAGGCGTCGGGGCTGCCACTTTATTCTTGATATGCAGCGTCTCCGCGACAGCGGAGAGGAGCTCGGCCGGTGACATCGGCTTCCACAAGATCGAGTGGTCCGATGGATTGCGTTCCTTCCCAGCATTCTCAAAGTAGCCAGACATGACGATCACTGCCGCCCGAGGAATCGTCTTCGCGGCATGCGCTGCGACATCGTGGCCGTTGCAGCCAGGCATGACCACGTCGGTGAGGACGAGGTCCAGCTTGTCGCCAAGCTCGTTGATCCGTTCGATTGCCTCGATGCCATCCGACGCCAGGTAGACCTCATAGCCGGCGTTGCGCAGTACCCGCGAGGCGACGCCCCGAAGCCCCGATTCATCCTCGGCCACCAGGATCGTCTCGCCTAGAGCCTCCCTTGGAATCGCCTTGATGGGGCTGGTTTCGGCCGCGCCGCCGCTCAGGGGCAGCTCGACGAAGAAGGTCGTGCCTTCACCGAGCTTGCTGTCCACGCGAATGCTACCGCCGGCGTCGACAATAATGCCGAAGCTGGTCGCCAGCCCGAGCCCCGTGCCTTTGTCCTTTTCCTTCGTGGTGAAGAAAGGCTCGAAGATGCGCCGTTGTGTCTCGGCGTCCATGCCCGTGCCGGTGTCCTTCACCGTCAGCAATACGCGATCGGCAGGTGCATCCGCAGGCAAGTCCGCGGAGCCAACACGTGCGAGTTCGATGTCCAAACGCCCGCCATTGGGCATGGCGTCGCGTGCGTTGATGGCCAGATTGAGCACCAGCTGGTCGAACTGGACTGGATCGATGTTGACGATGACGGACTCATCGGCGGGGCGTAGCCCTAACGAAATCTGCGCACCAACGCTCCGTGACAGCAGCTTGTTGATCTGTATCAAGCTCTCGTTGAGATCCACTCGCCTCTTTGCTGACGGTTGCTGGCGCGAGAAGGTCAGAAGCTGCTTGGTGAGGCCTGCGGCCCGATCTGCGGCCTTGAGAACTTCGATGATGTCGTCTCGTTTCGGGTCGCCCGTTGGCAGCTCGTCTCGAATGAAGCTTGCATACGATAGGATGACGGCAAGAATGTTGTTGAAGTCGTGAGCAATACCGCCCGCCAGCTTGCCAATCGCATCCATCTTGCTCGACTGGACCAAGGCCTGTTGCAGCAGCTCACGCTGGGACACATCAATCACGATCGATGAGACACCGAGGGCTGTTCCATCGCCAACCCGGAGCGGCGCATCATGCCAGTCACAGACGACCTTGGCGCCCGTGTGCGTCACATTGGTCCTTGTCGACTTCTTCGGGCCCGCATAGGGGTAGCACCAGTCTTCGTCGATGCGCGCGTGTTGATCTTCAGGCACGATGAAGCTCACGTGCCGGCCCAGCGCCTCGGCATGCGTGTACCCGAAGATCGCCTCGGCAGCAGGGTTCCAGTTGGCGACGCAGCAGTTGACGTCCCACTCAATCTCGGCAACCGGTGATTGTTCGAAGCGAAGTTGCAGGCGATTCTCTGCTGCGCGCAGCTCATCTTGGACCGAACGAACCGCGCCTTCCCGCAGCTTCTTGAGCTCGACCAGCGTTCGAATCTTGCAACCTACTTCGGCGCGGTCGATCGGCTTGCTGATGAAGTCGATCGCGCCGCTTGCGAGGGCCTGCACACGCAGCTGGCGATCTTCGAGTGCCGAGACCACGACCACTGGAATCGTCGGCAAGAGGCCGAGTACCTTCATCTCACGAAGGACAGAGATGCCATCGAAGTCAGGCATCATCATGTCGAGGAGAACCACATCGATGTCCTGGCGGGCGATGATGGCCAGGGCTTCGACACCTCCCGACGCGATGAAGGCCTCGCAGCCCTCCATCACCACGAGGTCGGCAAGCAGCTTGCGATTGCTGGCGACGTCGTCAACGATCAGTATTTTCGCTTTGGAGCCCATTGTCATTCTGTCGCCGCTTGGCCGACAGCCAAGAGTGTAGCGACTGTGGCGAGAAATTCCTTGTAGGCAATCGGCTTGGCCACATATCCGTCGCAACCCGCCGCCAAGATTCTGCCCTCATCGCCCCTCATGGCATGGGCGGTCACGGCAAGAATGGGGATACGCGCTGTCTTGGCGTTGGCGCGCAACAGACGGGTCGCCGTGAGCCCATCGGTCCCGGGCAGCTGGATGTCCATCACGATGAGATCGAATGGCTCGGCCAGGGCTCTGGCGATGCCCTTGTCGGCGTCCTCGGCCTCCTGCACCGCATAGCCCGAGCGCTGCAAGTGGCCGCCGATGAGCTTCCGATTGGCGGCGTTGTCCTCGATGATCAAGATGCGTTTGGACTCACTCATGCGTTGTCCTCGCTCGTCGAGGGAGCTGCCTTTAGTAGGCGATGGACCTGTTCGAGAAGCTCGCCACGGCTGGTGCTGCCTTTGGCAAACACCGCCTGGGCATCTCGGTTGAGTGTGCGATGGTCTTCCGTGCTGAGCTGCTTGGCGGTCAGCACGACGACCGGCAGGTTGCGTGTCTCTGGTTTGCGTCGCAAGTGCGCCAGGACATCCAAGCCGCTCACGCCAGGCATCATGAGATCGAGAATGAGAAGATCCGGGCGACGGCTTTCGATGAGTTCGAGCGCCTCCTGTCCACCGTACGCCGAT
>JAHEAK010000342.1 GCA_024642805.1 Kofleriaceae bacterium
ACCGTGGTGGTGTGCATATCGGCCTTGGTGGTCTTCGACATTCCCATCTACATGTCGCTCATCGCCATCGGTCTGTCGGCGATCCTGGCAGCCATCGCGGTTCGCTCCACCGGCGAGACCGACATCAATCCGGTTGGGCCCATGGGCAAGGTCACCCAGCTGGTCTTTGGCGGGGTTTCGCCTGGCAGCATCTCGACCAACCTCATGGCGGCATCGATCTCCGGCGCAGGCGCTTCGCAGGCCGGCGACATGATGCAGGACCTCAAGACCGGTCACCTCTTGGGCGCTTCGCCTCGCAAGCAGCTCATCGCTCAGCTCTGCGGTATTCCCGCCGGCTGCGTGTTCGCCGTGCTCATCTTCTTGCTCTTCAAATCGCAGTACGAGTTTGGCGGCAAGGACTATCCCGCGCCGGCGGCCTTCGCGTGGAAGGCGGTCGCCGAGCTGATGGCGCAAGGCTTCAGCGCGCTGCCCAAGCACGCTCTCATCGCCGTCCTCTGTGGTGCAGCTTTCGGTGCGGCCATCCCCGTCACCAAGAAGCTCTTCCCCAAAGCCGCTCCTTATCTGCCGAGCAGTCTGGCCTTCGGCATCGCCTTCATTGTGCAGGCCTACTACTCGATCACCATGTTCATCGGCCTTCTGGCCTACCTGGTCTGGAAAAAGCGCAAGCCTAAGTCCGCAGAGCTCTTCGTGTTTGCGGTTGCCTCCGGACTCATCGCTGGCGAGGGCCTGATGAACATCGTCAAGGGTATACTGGAGATGCTTGGAGTTCCCAAGATCACCGGTTAGGAGCGCATCATGCCCGTTTGCAAAGAATGTGACGACGAAGTCGATACCTTGGTCCGCGTAAAGGTCGCGGGCAAGGTGCTCAAGCTCTGTGAAGACTGCGCCGATCGCGCGCGCGAAGAAGCGGAGATTGCCGGCGAAGCCGAGAGCGCGATGCAGGGCATGATGGGCTACAAAGGCCGTCGCTAGGCCTGGTATCGCCGCCAAGAAGCGTCACTGCCTGGCAACGCGACGTGGAGAGGGCCTCGATCGCGAGGCCGCTAAGGCAAGAGTTTAGAGACCGAAGAAGGCACGCGCCGTGGCTGTCGTGGCTGCTGCGCATTCGGCTTCGCTCATGCCCATGCAGGCAGCCACCGTGCGCAAGACCTGTATGAGGTTGGCGGGCTCGTTGCGGCGGCTCTTGGGCCGAGGCTTGATCGTGCGAGGCATCAGGTAGGGGGCATCGGTCTCGATCATGAGCCGATCGCGGGGGATGTCCTTGATGAGCTCGTGCAAATGGCCGCCGCGGCGCTCATCGCAAATCCAACCGGTGATGCCGATGTGCAAGTCGAGCTCGAGGTAGGCGCGCAAGCTAGCGGCGTCGCCGGTGAAGCAATGGACCACCGCTTTGTCAAAGCGCGAACGGTGCCGTTTGAGAATGGCAACCTGATCGTCGCAGGCGTCGCGCTCGTGAAGGAAGAGCGGCATCGACAGCTCACAGGCAAGCTCGACCTGCGCCTCGAACCAGCGGCGCTGCACTTCACGTGGCGAGAAGTCGCGGTTGTAGTCCAGACCGCACTCGCCGATGGCGACCACCTCCGGGCGAGCGGCAAGCGATCGCAGGCGCTCCAGAGTGAGCTCGTCGCACTCGCTAGCGTGATGTGGATGGACGCCGGCCGTGCACCAGAGTCGATCCGCATGAGCAACACACAACTCGAGAGCGGCCTCGCTGCGCGCAAGCGATGTTCCGGTCACGACAAGGCGGGTGACACCGGCTTGCTCGGCTCGCGCCAACACGTCGTCCACGTCGTGGCTGAAACAGGGGTCGCACAGGTTGACTCCGATATCGCAAAGGGGCTCGTGCACGAGGGCGAGTCATAGCACGATGCATGTGCCGCCACGTGCCGCCACATGCGGACATGTAGGAGAGGTCAGGGGCCCTGAGCGATGGCGTATTCAGCCCCGTGGCAGCAAAAGCCGTCCTTCAGGAATGGCCTAGTTAGCGACGGATCGCAGATTGCAGCACTCGATGACAGAATGGTGAGCGTCGAAACACAGCAAGTGGGTACGTGTATGAGAAAGTATGCATTTGGACAGCGGTGGGTCCTCTTGAGCTTCCTCCTCTTCGCCGCTTGCTCGCAGAGCATCGCGGGCGGAGCTGGCGACATCGCCAATAGCTCCCCTGATGGCGGCGTTGAGCCCGATCCGATTTCCACCAACGATGATGCAGATGCGGCGCCCGTCGAGGAATCTGTCCCCGTCGACATCTCCGTACGAGGAACCACCACCGACACCATCCTGCCGCTCAACGCCGTCTCGTGTAACAACAACAGCCCCAACTTCCTGCATACCGACAATCGCTACTTCCGCGTCTTTGACCTGGGTGTGGCTGGCGTGGTCGGCGACTTCAACGTGACATCGATTGACGTCGGTATCGAGAAAGCCATCGGCAACGGCGGCACCCAGAACATTGTCGTCTCGCTGCAAAGTCTGACGGGACCCATCGAGACCGGTACTCTCGTGCAGCTCGGCGTGGCCAACGTGCCTGTGCCTGATCAAGTCGAGACACTCATCAATGTACCGCTCAGCGTGACCATTCCCGCTGGCACCACCTTGGTTGCAGAAGTGTTTACTCCTGACGGTCAAGGCATCGGCAACAGCATCTTCCTCGGCTCCAACCGAGACACTGAAGTTGGGCCGACCTATATCGCGGCGCCTGCCTGTGGCATCAACCAGCCGACGCCGATCGCGAGCCTCGGTCTGCCCGGGGTGGTCATGAGCATGGTCCTCAACGTCAACGGCCAGCACACGCCCAACTAGGGTCCCAACCTAGGCGGCGGCTGCTAGCCGGCGGCTGCTAGCGGGCGGTTGCTAGGCGGCGGCTGCTAGGCAGCGGCTGCTAGCCGGCCGCAAGTTTGAGGATGACCTGCAACAAGATGTTGGCGCCCACTTCGATGTCAGCGGCATCGGTGTGCTCCTTGATGTTGTGCGAGATGCCGCCAGCACTGGGCACGAAGATCATGCCCGATGGGCAGTTTGGCGCAAACATCTGCGCGTCGTGACCGGCGCCCGATGGCATGCGACGCGCCTTATGGCCAAGTACCGCTGCCTCGCGCTCAACCAGCGCGATGATTTCTTCGGCGAAGTCGACCGGTGCAAAGCGGGCCAGGGTGCGCTTCTCGACCCGCAGACCCTCACGGGCGGCAGCAGCGTCGACAAAGGCAAAGGCGCGCGCCTCGGCCTCCTGCAGGCGCTCCTCGCTGGTGTTGCGCAAATCGAGGGTGAGTATCGCTTTGCGCGAGACCACATTGATGAGGTTGGGCTCGAGCTTGATGTGTCCAACCGTGCACACCTGCGGTGGCCCAAAGTCGCTTGCGATTTGACGAAGCTCGACGGCGATGGCCGCGGCCACGAAGGCGGCGTCCTTGCGCATGGACATGGGAGTGGTGCCAGCGTGATTCGATACGCCGTGCAGCGTCACTTCTGTCCAGCTGATGCCTTGAACGCCTGTGACGGCGCCGATGATGTCGCCCTTCTGCTCGAGGACGGGCCCCTGTTCGATGTGCAGCTCCACGAAGTTTCTGGCGCGAAAGTCACAGGGCGCCTCGCCCGCGTAGCCAATGGCGGCCAGCTCGTCGCGCACCTTCTTGCCATCGATGCTGAGTGTGTCGAGGCAGGTGTCGAGGGACAGAGCGCCCTGTTGCACGCCGCTGCCCATCATGTCAGGGGCAAAGCGCGCGCCCTCTTCGTTGGTGAAGAAGCCAACGGCGATGGGATGCTCAGGCGTGACGCCAGCCTCTTGTAGACAGGTCACCACCTCCAGACCCGCGAGCACTCCGAGATTGCCATCGTAGGCTCCGCCCGTCGCCACGGTGTCAATGTGCGAGCCCATGGTCACGGGCGGTCCATCGCTCTTGCCAGCCATGATGGCGATGACGTTACCGATGGCGTCGACGCGAATGCTCATGCCGAGCTCTTGCATCCAACCCACGACCAGGTCGCGACCAGCCTTGTCGTCCCGAGTGAGAGCCAGTCGGCAGACGCCACCGTCAGGGGTCCCGCCGACCAGAGCGAGTTCTCGAAGTCGAGCGCTCAGACGCTCGATGTTGATGCGCAGAGGCTTGTGTTGTGTAGACATGGGCTCACTCACTCAGGTATCGCAGATAGTTGTTGCTGCTCTTGTCCATGACGGCAGCGCGGATCCACCGCAGAAGATGAAAGTAGCTGAGATCGACCTCGGCCTCGGCCTCGCCTTCAACGCCTTGCGTGGGCGCGTCGGGATCGATGCTGATACGAAAACCCTCGCCTGTGTAGAGCATGCGCTCACCCGAGCGTTCCAAGGTATACGCGCGCCCCGCAAAGCGCCCGTGAATGCGCTCGGAAGGGCCCCCGTCCACGAAGAAGCCATCGTAGCTGCTGAGGGTCTGCCACTGATCGAGGCTGCCAAAGAAGCGGCCCTTGACCACGTAGGGGCCGCCATCCTCGGGACAGAAAATGTCGCAGTTGCCGCACTCGTTGCAGAAGTCGGCGAAGTTGCCGTACTGGCTCTTCTTGGCGACTGTGAGCAGGCCATCTTCGCGCGCGCTCCAGGTGCCTTCTTGCAAGCGCAGTTTGACGATCTTCTCTTTGCCCACGGGGATGGCGAAGGAGAAGTTGGCATCGTTGGGGCAAACCGGGACGCACTTATTGCAACTCACACAGTCGAGGAGCTCGAGCTGCGATCCGACCTTCTTGGGCACCTTGTTGTTTTGGGCCAGCTGATAGCGCGAATCCTGGCTGCACTGCGCGACGTAGTGGGTGGTGTTGGCCAGGCGAGTCGCCGACAACCACTGCTGATAGTGCGAGCCAGCTGCCGCCTTCAGGTCTCCACCAGTGGCCAGGGCATCTTGGCAGCTCAGCCGAATCTCAGGGCTCATGTCGAGCTCAGCTAGGCTAGCCTCGGCAAGGCCATAGGCGCGCAAGATGTAGTCCTCGATGCAGGTGACGCCCAGGTCGTGCATGCGCTTGCCAAGCACCTCCAAATAGCCACTGGCACGCGCGTAGCCGCCAGGCTTGAGCAGGTCGCTGCACACGGTGATCGGCGTGAGTCCGATGGCCATCGCGTCGGCAAAGTTGTTGCGATCGATACCCGCGGAGAAGGAGATGGGATAGCGATCACCGAAGCGCTCGCGAAATTGCGCCACCAGGTTCATGGCCAGGACGTGCAAGGGCGGCCCGCTGAGATACATCGATGTCTCGCTGGCCGGAAAGAAGTCGCGGTGGTTGTCGACCAGGAGGGTGTTGCTGAACTTGACGCCAAAGCTGCGCCCCTCGCTCTCGGCAAGCGAACCGAGTCGCTCCACGAACGCTTCCGCCTGGTGCCACTTGGTGTCGTTCTCGAAGGCCGCATCAGGAATCCGAATCTCCTCATAGCCGAGGGTGTCGGCGATCAGGGCGCGAGCGCGCTCGGGGCCGAGCAAGGTCGGGTTGAGCTTGACGATGGCGTGCAGCTCCTTCTCGGTGAGGAGGAAGCGCATGATCTTCTCGATTTCATCGGGAGGACAGCCGTGAAAGGTGCTGAGCGTCAGCGTGTCGCTTAGCTTGGTCTTGAAATCGAGATCGCGATACTGGGCATGCTCGGCGGGGATTTGCTTGCGCAGCCGGTCCACCACGCTCGTGCAGTCCTTCATGCCGTCGATGAAGGCCTGGACCGTCGGCGATTGGATGCCGGCCAGGTCGTAGCCGACACTCATGTCGAAGAGCAGCTCTTGACAGCTTTCGGCGATGCCCGACTTGCCGCTGGCGCGCAGAATCTCGATGAGCATGGAGGCCTTGACGTACTCCTCGAGCGACTCTGGAAGGCGCAGTTCTTGCGACCACTCGACGTTGTAGCCGATGGTCTGCATGTCGATGCACGGTCTGGGTATCTCGAGACGATCGTTTATCTGAACGGTCTTGAGCTCCATCACGCGACAGCCGCCGAGATAGCTCAAAACAATGTTCTGGGCCATCTGCGTCTGCGGCCCAGCGGCGGG
>JAHEAK010000343.1:0-3792 GCA_024642805.1 Kofleriaceae bacterium
GCGATCGGGATGGAACTCCTTGCTCAGTCGAAAGTACGAGCGCTTGATCGTGCGCTTGTCGGCATCGGTTTCGATCTCGAGAAGCTCAAAGAGCGAGGCCGCCTGCAGGCGCCTGCGAAAGTGCAGAATACGAACACGGGTGGCCGCATCCAGGGGCAACTCGAGGGTCAGGGCGGCACGCTCCTCTTCGCTAGGCTGATCCAGCACAGGCGCATGGCCATGGGCCTTCGCCGCCGTCGCGGGCGTAACGACCGCACTCGTGTTGCTTGGTGGCAAATCACTTGGCGGCTGCGAGGGCCGCCCTTTCCTGGGCTTTGCCTGGCTCGGCTCGGCGGTGAGAATGGCGGCCGGCACGCTGTCCTCGCCCGGCAAGAGCACAGCGCCCAGATGTCGAAGCTTCGAGAGGATTTCGATAGAGCGACTGGCCCCAAAGCCGACCATCAAGATGATGTCGTGAAGACTGACCGTGCCGTCGCAGCGACTCCAGACGAAGTACTCTTCGGTGCCGAAATCGGCCCCGGGTGCGAACTCAGGATTCTGCCGCGGCTTTAGCCGCACATCGCCGTAGTCGGGAATTTGGTTTGGGATGCCACTCACTGATCTCGTCCCTCGAACAGCCGTCCCAGATGCTCATCGACCTGCTCCTACATCCAGGCTTTTGTGGGACTCCCAAATTTAACATGGGGACCTGGGGGGCCTAGGCCCGCCCGTCGAGAAACGCCTCCAGGATCGCCTTTTGGGCGTGCAAGCGGTTTTCCGCCTGCTGCCAGACCGCACTCTGAGGGCCCTCCAGGACCTGTGCCGAAATTTCCTCGCCACGGTGCGCGGGCAAGCAGTGTAGGACGATGGCTTTTGCTGTAGGCGTGGCCCGCGCTTCCGCCAGCAAGGCCTCGTCGACACAATAGCTGGCAAAGGCCTGACGACGCGCGGCCGCCTCCTCTTCCTGGCCCATCGAGGCCCACACATCGGTGGAGACCACGTCACTGTTGCGAACCGCGTCCCTTGGATCTCTCACCAGCTCAAGGCTGCCCTGGCCGGTCTCGGCCATGCGCTGGCGAGCGCTGGCCACAATGCCTGCATCGGGCTCGTAGCCGGCCGGGCACGCGATGGCGAGCTCGAGTCCAAGCAAGGCCGCAGCTTCGATCCACGAATGAGCCATGTTGTTGCCGTCGCCGACCCAGGCATAACGCAGGCCGTCGAGGGTGCCACGCACCTCGAAGACGGTCTGCAAATCGGCGACGACCTGACAGGGATGATAGCGATCGGTGAGGCCGTTGAAGACAGGCACAGGAGCCATCGCCGCCAGTGCCTCGAGACGCTCATGGCCGAAGGTTCGAATCAGGATACCGCTGCAGTAGCCACTGAGAACGCGCGCGGTGTCTTCGATCGGTTCGCCGCGTGCAATCTGGCTGCCCTGCCCCGCCAAGTGAACGGCGTGACCGCCAAGCTCGAACATACCGACCTCGAAGGACACGCGCGTTCGCGTCGAGGACTTCTCGAAGATCATGGCCAGCACCTGGCCTTCCAAGACACGATGCGCTTCGCCGCGCTGGCGCATGGCCTTCAGCTCAATGGCCCGCGCCACCAATGCACGCAACTCATCGGCCTGCAGGTCACGCAGCGTCAAGAAGTCTCGTTTGCCCGGCTTAGTCATGACCCAGAACGTTGTCGAGAATGGCGATGGCCTCGTCGATGTTCGCCGTGCTTGCGATAAGCGCAGGGGCAAAGCGGAGCACCTCGCCACCTGCGACGGAGACCAACAAGCCCTGCTCACGACAAGCGCGATACGCCCCGGCGGCCGGGCCTTTCATGACCAGACCACGCAGCAGACCGCGACCTCTGTGCCCTACGAGTTTTTCTGGATGCGCAGCAACCAGCTTGTCGAAGGCGGCCCCGAGGTGTTCGCCGACGGTCAGGGCATTGTGCAAAAGGCCCTCGCTCTCGATGATCTCGAGCACCGCGACCGCGGCGGCACATGCGAAGGGATTGCCCCCAAAGGTCGAGGCATGCGGAACGGCCCCACCTTCACGGAATGTCAAACCCTCTGCGGCCTTCTCGCTGGCAGCAATCGCGCCAATGGCGACGCCGCCACCAAGCGCTTTGGCCATGGTCATGACATCTGGCTCGACGCCATCCCACTCATAGCCCCACATCTTACCGGTGCGACCGACGCCGGTCTGCACTTCATCGAAGATCAAGATCGTGTCAGTGCGATCGCAGAGGGCGCGCAATCCCGCCAGGTAGCCGGGCGGCGGAACGATGATGCCACCCTCGGCCTGGATGGGTTCGAGAATGAAGCAGCTGGCCTTGCCCTGCTCTAGCACCGCCGTCGCCGCAGCCAGGTCGCCATAGGGAACCATCATCACGTCTTGCAGGAGCGGCCCGAAACCTGTGCGGTACTTCTCCTGACCTGTGATCGCGACCGTGGCAAAGCTGCGCCCGTGAAAGGAGCCGTGCGTCGAGACCAAGAGATTGCGCTCGGACCTGCCCTTGACCACGTGCTGGTAGCGACGCGCCAGCTTGAGCGCGGCTTCGTTGGCCTCGGCGCCCGAGTTGCAGAAGTACACGCGATCCGCGAACGAGCGCTCGGTGATGGCTGCTGCCGCCAAGATCTGCTCTTCAATGAAGTAGAGATTGGACGTGTGCAAGAGCTTGCTTGCTTGCTGGGCAAGTCGCTCGCTGAGGAGCGGATGCGCGTGACCCAGAGCGCACACCGAGATACCTGCCGTCATGTCCAGGTAGCGACGACCAGCGACGTCGAAGAGCTCAACGCCCTTGCCCTGCGACATCACCACCGGCTGCTGCAAGTAATTCTTGAGCAGTACTCTCGAAGCCATCGCAATGAGTTCGTCTTGACGTTCCTGCCCTTGTTTGCTGCTCATGACTCTATTCCTTTGTGCCTAGCGGGTCTTCGGGGAGATTTTCGGCTTTCAGCAGCTGTGTGCCAATGCCCTCGCTGGTAAAGATTTCCAACAAGAGGGCGTGCTCGGTCCGGCCATCGATGATGTGCACCTTGGCAACACCGCCGTCGACGGCCTGCAGGGCGTGCTCAACCTTGGGAATCATGCCGCCCGAGATGGTGCCGTCGGCAATCAAGGCGCGTGTCTCGCGGGCCGTCAGGGTCGCGATGAGCTTGCCATGGGCGTCGCGCACGCCTTCGACATCCGAGAGCATGACCAGCTTGCCAGCCCGCAAGGCAACGGCCAGCGCGGCCGCGAAGGGATCGGCATTGATGTTGAGTGTCTGGCCATCCTCGGCGACCGCAAGGGGCGCGACGACCGGCACGTACTCAGCCAAGAGGTGCTCGAGTACTTCGGCGCGCACCGCAACGATGTCGCCAACCAGCCCGAGGTCGGGCGGTCCTTGGCGGCGCTTGGCGACAGCCAGCCCGCCGTCCTTGCCCGTTATGCCGATGGCCTTGCCGCCACTGCGCTGCAGCAAGCGAACGATCTCTTTGTTGAGCGCCCCGCCTAGCACCATCTCCACGATCTGCAGTGTGTCGGCATCGGTCACGCGCTGACCATCGACGAAGCGCGGTTGCAAACCGACGCGATCGAGCATCTCGCTTATCTGTTTGCCGCCGCCGTGCACGACGACCACTCGAATACCGACCCAGCTGAGCAGGATGATGTCTTCGGCAAAGCGCTCCCGCAGGGTGAGATCTTCGAGGGCTGCACCGCCAATCTTGACGACCACGGTGCTCCCTCTGAATTCGTTGATGTAGGGCAGCGCCTCAATGAGCACGCGCGCCTTATCGCCTGGACTGAGCACGGCTATGGCTCGCGAAAGAAC
>JAHEAK010000343.1:3802-5995 GCA_024642805.1 Kofleriaceae bacterium
GCGAAGACGGCGTTGCCGCCATACCACCGCCGCACCATCTCTTTGAGCGAGGACACATCGAGCAGTCGATAGTGCAAGCAGGCCTCGGTCTTGGGCATGTAGCGGCGGATGAAGAGACGGTCTTGCGAAATGGTGTTGCCTGCCAAGAGCGCTTGCCCTGCGTCACAGTGGGTGCCGATGATCGCCGACAGCTCTTCATCGACCTGGGCCATGGACTTGCCCGAGGCACGCACGCGATCGAGAAGTCCGTTTTGCGTGTGCATCTCGACGACGACGGGAGCCATGCCCTCGAGGGCGGACTCGGGCTGGTGCACGACAGCCTCGTAGCTTGCATCCGCCACGTCCTGCAGTTGGCCCGTGGTGATGATGACGGCGACTTCGATGGGCACGCAGGTCTGTGGATCGAGACCGGTCATCTCCATGTCGAGCCAGACCAGTCGATCGCTGCGTTTGTCACTGGGCACGTCCATGGGCCCAGCATAGCAGCCGGCACGCGACTGAAGCCGCTACAGAATGAATCGACTCAGCTCTTCATCTTCGGCCAGCGCCCCGAGTCGCTCCTTGACGTACTGGGCGGTGATCTTGATGGTCTGGGCGCCAATATCTGGGGCCGAAAAGAGCAGATCGTCGAGCAATCGCTCCATGACGGTATGCAGACGGCGCGCGCCGATGTTTTGCGTGCTGGTGTTGACGTGCGCCGCCGTGGCCGCCAGCTCGGAAATCGCAGACTCGTCGAACTCGACGCTGACGCCCTCGGTGTCCAGCAGCGCTTGATACTGCTTGATGAGCGCATTGCGCGGCTCGGTCAAGATGCGCACGAAGTCCTGATCGGTGAGGGCCTCGAGCTCGACGCGGATCGGAAAGCGCCCTTGCAACTCGGGGATCAGGTCGGAGGGCTTGGCGACATGGAAGGCGCCCGCTGCCACGAAGAGCACGTGATCGGTCTTGACGACACCGTACTTGGTGGTGACCGTCGAGCCTTCGACAATCGGCAAGAGATCGCGCTGCACGCCCTCGCGACTGACATCGGCGCCGCGACCCGATTTTTCGCTGGCCACGGCGATCTTGTCGATCTCATCGAGGAAGACGATGCCTGCCTGCTCGGCCCTGCGAACGGCCTCGCGCTGAATGGCGTCGTTGTCGAGGAGCTTCTCGACCTCTTGACCGGCGAGCGCCTCGAGGGCCTCGGGAATCTTGAGCTTGCGGTGCTTGCTTCGACCACCGCCCATGTTGCCGATCATGTCCTTGAGGCCGCCCAGGCCCATTTCTTCGACGCCGCTGCCGCCGAAGATCTGCATGAAGCCCTTGTTGTCTTCTTTGATCTCGACCTCGACCTCGCGATCGTCGAGCTTGCCGGCCAGGAGCAAGCCGCGCAGCTTCTCACGAGTGGTGTTTTCGGTGCCGGGCGCGGGTGAGCTCTCGGGCAGCTTGCCGCCGGGCGGACGATCGGAGAAGGAGCTCGCCTTGGCCGGCAAGAGCAAGTCCAGAAGACGCTCCTCGGCAGCTTTGCGAGCCGCGGGGCGCAAGCGCTCGGCCTCCTCATCCTTGACAAGCTTCATGCTCACTTCGGCCAGATCGCGAACGATGGAATCGACGTCGCGACCGACATAGCCGACCTCGGTGAACTTCGAGGCTTCGACTTTGAGAA
The DNA here is from genome assembly GCA_024642805.1 of Kofleriaceae bacterium. Classification (GTDB taxonomy): domain Bacteria; phylum Myxococcota_A; class Polyangia; order Haliangiales; family Haliangiaceae; genus NORP324. The sequence goes on from JAHEAK010000343.1 coordinate 5,451, forward strand.
AGGGCGCGCGTGCCAGCTTTGCCAAGCGGCGCGCTATCTCGGTTTTGCCGACACCGGTTGGCCCGATCATGATGATGTTCTTGGGCGAGATTTCATCGCGCAGGTCGCCCTGCACTTGTTGGCGACGCCAGCGATTGCGAAGCGCCACCGCCACCGCGCGCTTGGCAGCGTTTTGACCAACGATGTATTTGTCGAGGGCCTTGACGATTTCCGATGGACTCATGTCGGTCGAGTCACCCAGACCGGTCTTGCTTGCGCTCATTGCGAAACTTCCTCGATGGTGAAGTTGTCGTTGGTGTAGATGCAGATGCCTGCGGCGATGCGCATGGCCTCTTCGGCGATGCCCCGCGCGTCCAGATCGGTCTTGGCGGCAAGGGCACGGGCAGCAGCCAGCGCGTAGTTGCCACCGGAGCCAATGGCCACAATGCCGTCATCGGGCTCGATGATGTCGCCGGTTCCGCTGAGCAGATAGATGCCGTCGATGTCGGCGACGATGAGCATGGCTTCGAGGCGACGCAGCACGCGATCGGTACGCCAATCTTTGG
>JAHEAK010000344.1 GCA_024642805.1 Kofleriaceae bacterium
AGGCCGTGATCGAGGTGACGACGCCGGCGCCGACGGTGCGGCCACCCTCGCGGATAGCGAAGCGGAGACCCTCTTCACAAGCGATGGGGGCGATGAGCTCGACGTCCATGTTCACGTTGTCGCCAGGCATCACCATCTCCGTTCCCTCGGGAAGGCTGGCAACACCCGTCACGTCAGTCGTGCGGAAGTAGAACTGTGGACGGTAGCCGTTGAAGAATGGCGTGTGACGGCCACCCTCTTCCTTCTTGAGGATGTACACCTCGGCTTTGAACTTGGTGTGCGGGTGAATCGAACCGGGCTTGGCCAGAACCATGCCGCGCTCGATGTCCTCACGCTTGATGCCGCGAAGAAGGCAACCGGCGTTGTCGCCAGCCTGACCCTCGTCGAGAAGCTTGCGGAACATCTCGATGCCCGTAACGACCGACTTGCGGGTGTCGGTGATGCCGACGATCTCGATCTCCTCGCCGACCTTGATGATGCCGCGCTCGATCTTGCCGGTAACCACGGTGCCGCGGCCGGTGATCGTGAACACGTCCTCGACGGGCATAAGGAAAGGCTTGTCAGTCTCGCGCTTAGGCTCGGGGATGAAGGTGTCGCAGGCTTCCATCAGACGATCGATCGACTGGGTGCCTTGCTCGGTGTCTTCGCCGGCAAGAGCGGCAAGTGCCGAACCCTGGATGATGGGGGTGTCGTCGCCGGGGAAGTCGTACTTGGAGAGAAGCTCGCGAAGCTCCATGTCGACAAGCTCGAGGAGCTCCTCGTCGCCTTTGTCGATGAGGTCGACCTTGTTCATGTAGATGACAAGAGCGGGAACGTTGACCTGGCGGGCAAGAAGAACGTGCTCGCGGGTCTGTGGCATCGCGCCGTCTGGAGCAGAGACAACCAGGATGCCGCCGTCCATTTGCGCAGCGCCCGTGATCATGTTCTTGATGTAGTCGGCGTGGCCGGGGCAGTCGACGTGTGCGTAGTGGCGAGCGTTTGACTCGTACTCCACGTGAGCCGTCGAAATCGTGATGCCGCGCGCTTTCTCTTCCGGCGCTTTGTCGATGGCGTCGAAAGCCATCACTTCAGCAAGGCCTTTGGCGGCTTGCGTCTTGGTGATAGCGGCCGTCAGAGTCGTTTTGCCATGGTCAACGTGACCGATGGTGCCGATGTTGACGTGGGGCTTGTTGCGCTTAAATTTTTCTTTGGCCATGACTTTTATGCTCCTCTAACTCTCGCTACGACTTCATCTCGAATGCCCGCAGGCACTTCGCTGTACTTGTTTAGTTGCATTGAATAGGTGGCTCTGCCGTGTGTTCTCGACCGCAAATCAGTCGAATATCCGAACATTTTTGACAGGGGCACCAAACAGGCGATGACCTGTACACCATGACGGCCTTCAATTCCAGCGATCTTTCCCCGTCTCGCATGCAAATCTCCAACAACGTCGCCGACGTGCTCATCGGGCACGACGACTTCGACTTCCATGAGGGGCTCGAGCAATACGGGAGTGGCTTTGGCGACGGCCTCGTGGAAGCAGCGTAAGGCTGCGATTTTAAACGCGGTTTCGGTAGAATCGACGGGGTGCATCTCGACGGCGAGCAGACTCACCTTGAGATTCATCATAGGAAACGCAGCAATTACGCCCAGTTGGGAGGCCTCGTGGACGCCAGCCTCGATGGCAGTTAGCAGGCTCTTTGGCAGATCGCTTGGGCAGGCGTTGGTGAACTCCACGGCTGCGCCGCTGGCCACTGGCTCGAGGCGCAGGGTGAGGTCCGCGAACTGACCAGCGCCCGCCGTCGAGCGCTTTAATAGGTAGCGGTGCTCGATCGGCTGTTGGACGGATTCCCTGTACTCGACCCGGGGCCGCCCTGCCCTGGCCTTAACGCCAAACTCGCGGGCCAGGCGATCGACCACGATCTCCAGGTGGAGCTCGCCCATGCCGCGCAGGAGGGTCTGAAAGGTCTTGGTGTCGACGGTGAGGCTCGGATCTTCGGCGGCGATGGCCTCTAGGGCGGCCCGCAGGATCTCGTGGTCAGCCTCTGTCTCTGGCTCGAGCGCCACGGTTGCCACCGGAGCGGGGATGCGGATGTGCTCGAGGACGATAGGGGCGGCGGCATCGCAGATGGTGTCGCCGGTGGTCGTCACGCGCAGACCAACGGCGGCGCCGATGTCTCCCGCGCGCAGCTCCTTGATCTCCTCCCGGTAGCTGGCGTGCATGCGCACCAGGCGCCCGACCTTCTCGTTCTTGTTCTTTGTGGCGTTGAGCAGGTTGCTCGTGCTGCGCAAGACACCCGAGTAGACGCGCAGGTAGGTCACAAGACCAACCTTGGGGTCGTTCATGATCTTGAAGGCCAGCGCGGCCAGTGGCTCCTCGTCGCTTGGCTGGCGACTCTCGCTGGCTTGGTTCGCAGGATGATGGCCTTTAGCGGGCCCGACGTCGGTGGGCGAAGGCAAGTAGGTGACGATGGCGTCGAGCAAGTTCTGCACGCCGACGTTCTTTAGGGCAGCACCCATGATCACTGGCACTGCGCGCATGGCAAGGGTGGCCCGGCGAAGCGCCGAGACGATGTCGCCTGGGGAAATCTCTGATTCGGCGAGATACTTCTCCATCACCGAGTCGTCGACCTCGGCAATGGCCTCGAGCATGATGTTGCGGGCGAGCAGCGCCTCTTCGCGCAAGTCCTCGGGCACCTCGGTATCTTCGAAGGTCTGCCCAAGGCTGCTCTTGTCCCAGAAGCGCGAGCGGAAGTGCACCAGATCGACGATGCCGTTGAACTCGGCCTCGAGCTTGTGCGGCAACTGCAACACGATGGGGTTGGCGTTGAGGCGCGTGCGAATCTGCTCGATGACGTGATTGGGATCCGCGCCCGGTCGATCGCATTTGTTGACGAAGGCGATGCGAGGGATGCCGTGACGATCCGCCTGACGCCAGACGGTCTCGCTCTGTGGTTCGACACCGCTCACCGCGCAGAAGATGGCAACAGCCCCGTCGAGAACGCGCAGGGAGCGCTCGACCTCGACCGTAAAATCGATGTGACCGGGGGTGTCGATGAGGTTGCAGTGGTGCTCGGTGGCGTTGCCCGACTCTTCGTCTTTCACCTTCCAGTGGAAGGAGGTCGATGCTGCCGTAATGGAGATGCCGCGCTCTTGTTCCTGCTGCATCCAGTCCATCACCGATGAACCGTCGTGGACCTCGCCCATGCGGCGCGAGACACCCGAGTAGTACAGAATGCGCTCCGTCGTCGTCGTCTTACCGGCGTCGATGTGAGCCATGATTCCGAGATTTCGGATCTGCTCGATGGCTCCAGGTTCAGTCAAGATGCTCTCGCTCGAGCAAAGGGCAGAACAGGCGAGAGGAACAGAGGGGACGCAAGAAAAGGCGAAGCGTGGCCTGGGGCCTGTGCTGCTTCTAGTGCCTGTCCTTGGTCTCGGTGGTTCGGTCGGCTAGCGATCTAGCCTTGCCGCCTGTCGAGTCCGATTGCTGCGTCCGCGCCTCCTGAGTGACTGAAGAAAGAAATGAAAGCTAAATGAGAGAGCTAAGTGAGAAAGCTAAGTGAGAAAGCTAAGTGAGAAAGCTAAGTGAGAGAGCTAAGTGAGAAAGCTAAGTGAGAGAGTGATGGTCTGAAAGTGTGTCGGCTGAGAAAGAAAAAGCCGGGAACAGTCCCGGCTCTTCACTTGGCTCTGCGCCTGCCCGCTACCAGCGGTAGTGCGAGTACGCTTTGTTCGCGTCGGCCATCTTGTGGATGTCCTCGCGCTTCTTGACTGCGCCACCGCGGTTTTGAGCGGCGTCGAGAATCTCGTTGGCAAGGCGGTCGACCATAGTCTTCTCACCGCGCTCACGGGCGTAGGACACCAGCCAGCGCATGCCGAGGGCTTGTGAGCGCTCGTGGCGAACGTCGACAGGCACCTGGTAGGTCGAACCACCAACGCGGCGGCTCTTGACCTCAACGCGAGGTTTAACGTTGGTGAGGGCGCGCTCCCACACTTTCAACGGGTCGTCTTTGGCGCGCTCGGCGACAAGGTCGAGAGCGCGGTACACGATGCGCTCAGCGGTCGACTTCTTGCCATCGCTCATGATGACGTTCATGAACTTGGTCAAGCGGCGACGCATCTCAACGGGAGCATCGGTGTACTTGGGATCTGGAAGCGGCTTGCGCTTTGGTACTTCACCTTTACGAGGCATCTTAGGACTCCTGCTCGGACCTATTTAGGTCGCTTGGTGCCGTACTTAGAACGGCCTTGCTTGCGATTGGTTACGCCGGTTGTGTCGAGAGTGCCTCGAACGATGTGATAGCGAACGCCGGGAAGGTCCTTAACACGACCGCCGCGGATGAGCACGACAGAGTGCTCTTGGAGGTTGTGACCTTCGCCAGGAATGTAAGAGGTAACTTCCATTCCGTTGGTGAGGCGAACACGAGCCACTTTGCGAAGCGCCGAGTTGGGCTTCTTGGGAGTCGATGTGTACACGCGAACGCATACGCCGCGCTTCTGAGGACAGGCCTTCAGCGCCGGTGTGGTCGTCTTTTGAATGACTTTTTTGCGTCCTTTGCGGACCAACTGGTTAATCGTGGGCATAAGTGTCTCGAGTCTGTAGTCAGGTCTTACGAAGGCGGCATCTTATGGATCGCCCGCCGAGAGTCAAGGGAGTATGTGAGCTTCCGGGCAACAATCCCGAGAGAGCAGCAGGGCCCAGGGTGTCGGGCCCAGGATCGGGCCCAGGGTCGGGCCCCGAATCGGGCCCAGAATCGGGCCCAGAATCGGGCCCAGAATCGGGCCCCAACACCCATCTCCCGCAGGGATTCCGGGTGCCGGGCGCGGGCCCGAGCCAGGGTTGCGGCCGCGGCACCGAGCCGATCGGCAGGCTGCGTTCACGCCCATCAGTGGGTCCAGCGGCCGGGCTGGGCAGGCTCGCCATCGTATCCGTGGGCGAGAACGAAGTGATAGGCCACTTCCCTGGCCTCCGGCGTCTCGACGATGCACTCGAAGACCTGCTCCTCGACCTCGCTGGGTGGGCAGTGGACGTAGGCTATATCGGGAACCACGACGATGATCTCTCCGACCAACTCTTTGCCACGCACAAGCTGCAGGATCTGGGTATCGACGTCCTCTGTGAGGATCTCCCAGTGGAAGTCCTCGTGGTCCATCATCACAGAATAAGGAGTACCAACCCTCACGATGCAGTTTCGGTGGGCCTTGAGCCAGGTCCAAAACCTCTCGAAGGAAAGAGTCTGTGCTTTAGAATCGGGCGCCTCGACCGGCATGGGAGGCGCAGTCTGTCAGAATCGGGGGCTCAGGGCAACCGATAGCACCCAGGCGTAGTCCAATGATAACAGGCACTTAGCTATTATCCGTCTGGCGGACTCTCCCCGCCCTACCCCCAGGCTGCAGATACGTGGCGGTGGCCTTCGCCGCGCCTCGTCTACTGGCCTCATGGGCCCACTCGATCCCCTACTCCGCCTACTCCGCCCACAAATTCTTCACCATAAGAACAACACTCAGATTCACCTGGGCTACGAGGATGGCGAGTGCGAGCCTTCCGGGCCACCAATATAAGAACAATCCTTGCGCGATGAGTTGGCGAATTCGGAGCACAACGAAAAACGCCTCCCTCGCGAGAGCGAGAGAGGCGGGTATCGTGCCGAAGCGAACTGCCGCTAGCTGATTGCTTGCGGAGTCGAAGGCTCTGGCGACATCGGAGCCACGTGTGGAGGCACCATGTCGTGATGCGAGCGAGGAGCGGGCTCCTCGACAGGACCGTCGACGACCATGCTGAGACGCTTGTAGGCGCCCAGACCGGTACCGGCAGGAATGAGGCGTCCCATGATGACGTTCTCTTTCAGGCCGCGCAGGTAGTCGATGCGACCTTGGATCGAGGCTTCGGTGAGCACCTTGGTGGTCTCCTGGAAGGACGATGCCGAGATGAACGACTCGGTAGACAGAGAGGCCTTGGTGATGCCGAGAAGCAGAGGCTCGCCCTTGGCAGGCTGACCGCCACCGATCATGACA